>DATEWS010000933.1:0-2434 GCA_035257785.1 Pyrinomonadaceae bacterium | reverse complement strand
TCGGTACTACATGCAGCGAGGCACGACCGAGCGTGGAAACAACGAATCTCCTCACTCACGCGTTAATTGGAACCTTTCACCTTCTCAATCAACTGCGTCGCTCTCTTAACCCACTCATCGCCGTCATCACCAAACCCGATGCCTTCAAATAATACTTTGCCATCAACACCAACAACCCAGTTTCGCGGGATGCTGTTAATGCCTTGATTATCAGCGTAGGCCTGGCCCAAGAGCACGGGAAAAGTGAACTTGTTCTCTTTCATGAACGGCTCAACCTTGCCGACTTCTTCGTCAGTGTTGAGCGTGAGCACGATGACGTCCTTTCGATCTTTAAGCTGCTCGCGTAGTTTTTGCACGTAAGGCAGTTCCCTGCGACATGGCCCACACCACGTCGCCCAGAAATTGATGAACGCCACTTTGCCTTTCAAATCTGTATGCGACCATTTGCGACCTTCGAGATCGGTTAGCTCAAATTCGGCCAGCGCCGTGTTCTTGCTGTCCCAGCTTGCGGATTCAACGCTCGCGAGACTGCTCTTTGAAACCTCGTTGCGCGCGAGGTAAGCTTTCCACCCCTGGTCCGTACCGCCGAGTGCTTTCCACAAACGTTGCGCGTTAGCAGTCAGTTCGTCTTCTTTGCCTGCGGGACGGATGCGAAACGAAATCGCGGTCTGGTATGCCGTCAATGCATCGAGTTTACGCTGTTCGATTTCGGCTACTTTGCCGACAGCTTGCCAGTAAACCGTTTGATTGTAAGCGGCAGATCGCTTCTCGGCGTCAGTCTCAGGAGACTTCCTGGGCAGAAGATCGGCGAGTTGGGCCAACACTGCCTGCGCTTTCGCGGGTTGCCTGAGACGCGCATACGATTCGGCCAGCAGCGGCCAGCCATCCAAATGCATGTATTGAATATTGCTGCTTTCACCAGAACGCGGATAGAGATCTGAAGAACCAAAACTCTTGTCAATCTCTTCGGCCTCCGAGAAACCCTTCAGCAGCATGCCGGGGACACTTGCCATATGAAAGTTATGCTTGAGGTAGAAGCGAGCGATGCTGACTTCGAGCGGTGGAACCGAGTACGACGTACCGCCCTGCTCGTGAGCTTTGAGGTAAGCATTGTAAGCAGCTTCAACCTCGGCATTCGTAGTTCTGTCGAGTGCCATCAGCGAACGAAGGCGACTGGACCAGGAGTACTCATCATCGGGCCAGCGCTTGACCCAGTCACTGGTAGCTTGCGCAACTGCCCGATGGTAGGCCTGCCTCTCTGCTTCTGAAGCTTCAGCTTTCGGATACGGGTGTTCGTCATAAAATCGCGACTGGATGGTACGTCGTACGTACGCAGATTTCGGCAACAATCGCACGAGTTCATCTTCGGCCCAACGCTCACCGGCCTTGTCGCCGTTCTGTTTGTAACCGGCTTTTAGTGTTTCGAGCCATTGTTGAGTGTTGAGATTTTTGGCGCGAATGCGTTTCAAGTCTGCGGCGATCAGCTCGCGCTGTTTGGCATGTTCAGGCACCGTTCTTAATTTGAACTCGAGCGTCCAGAGTTGATCCCAATAGGCTAGATCGTCATCGTCGGTGGACGATTCGAGCCGCGCGCGAAAACGTTGCGCAACGGCGCTCATCATCTCCTTATCATTCGAACGCGAGAGCATTACGAGACCAGCCGTGTTGTTCGGGCATTTCTCAAAAAACAGTTTCAGGTGTTCTTTAAATTTCGCCGGATCGCGAAAGTTAGGAGTGAAGTAAACCTCCGCCAACTGCAAATGCGGCCACGGAAATTCCGGCGCATCCTGAATGAGTTTGGTCTCCAGCTTGATCATTTCTTTCGTTTGCCGGCCGTAGAGCATACGTGCGTAAAGATAAACTGCGATCGGATCGGTCGGATTCTTCTCCCACTGCGCACGATACTCGGCGATCAGTGCGTCGCGATCGACGACGAAAGCGCCGTTGCGCGTTTCGAGATAACGCCGCTGCACGAAGAAATTGTTGGGATATTTCTTGAGTAACTCCTCAAGCAAAGTGAGTTGGCGTGCGCGCCGAACTTTAAAAGGCAGATCCACCTCGGACAGTTTATCGACCTGCTTCAGGTCTTCTTTCACCGCGGGAGACTGCTCGCAGTAGTCGATCTTATCCTGCGCGACGGCGAGGTTCGTCACGATGAAGATGATTGCGACCGGCAATATGAGACGGCGTACGGTTAGCATTTCAGCGAACATAGCAAAGCTCCTCGAAGTGGTGGTTGAATCCCCTGTTACTCACGATAAAGGGCTATCAAGGTTCCGGAATTGTTTGGGGCTGGAGGTTATTCCCGTTCGGACGAATAGTCAACGCTTCGGGCTAAGCGCGAACTGTTGACGGCAGGGCATAGTTCAGCCTCACATCGCGAGCGGCGAAGCCGGAACGGGTACTCATGACTACCCAAATGGGTAGTCGATGG
>DATEWS010000932.1:0-8222 GCA_035257785.1 Pyrinomonadaceae bacterium | reverse complement strand
TTTTCGGCGACCTATTCGACCCCGGCACTCGCGAGCAGCCGGACGCCGATCGTGTGGGTGCGCGGTGATGGTCCAACAGATCGTTTTCGCATGACCGAGAAGCCCCCCGACTGGTCGATGGAAGAGGCAGTTGCTGCCTATCGTGCTGGCAACCAGCAGGTTCTTTTTGCAAAGTGAAAACTCCGCTGCTCAGTGTTGTGATTCCCACGTGGAACCGTGCGCACCTTGTTTGCGATGCGGTTAACAGCGCACTCGCGCAACGCGCCGGATGCGTTGAAGTGATTGTCGTCGATGATGCTTCGACCGACACAACTGTGACGCGACTCGAAGCCGAGTTTGGAACGCGGATACGTTTGTTACGACTCGATGAGCGTCGCGGCGCGGGCGGCGCGCGCAACGCAGGCGCACGGCTGGCGCGTGGTGAGTTTGTTGCTTTTCTCGATTCGGATGATGTGTGGTTGCCGGGGAAACTCGAGGCTGAGCTTCGCGTGTTCGCGCGGTTCCCGTCGGCTGAGGTGGTCGTTTCTGATAGTCAAAACTTTTTTGAAGGCGAGCCGGATGGGAGTAGTCGTTTCGCGCAGAATGGTTTGCTGGAAGCGACCAACGGTGAAGTTCGTCTGGCGGGTGATTGTCAGTGGTTATGGACCAACAGCATGAACACGGCGCACACATGCTCGATCACGGTGCGGCGCGAGGCGTTGTTTAAGTTGGGTGAGCGATTGTTTGCGGAAGACCTGGTTTGCTGTGAAGACTGGGAGTTTCAGATGCGGCTTTACCACAGGTGTCGCGTGGTGGTGTTGCCGCAGGTGTGGTCGCACGTGCGACGATTTATCGATCCGTCGCGGGTGGGCCGCGGTGTGCCGGGTCGACCGGCAACGCCCGAGCAGGAGTTGGTGCTGTTGCGGTCGCGGTTGACCGTGATGGAGCGAGCTGATTGGTTGACGGGGCTCGCTACACATCTGGAAAAGGAATTTAAGCACTTTCGTGAGGACACTATTGCGAAACTTTTGGTTTCACACAAAGCCACAAAGTTAACAAAGGCACAGAGCAGTCTTTGAGTTTTCTTTGTGCCCTGCGTCGGAGCTTTGTGCCTTCGTGTGAAACTACCTTTTCGCTTTCATGAGTCTTGAAGAAGTCCATCTCTGGCGTGGTTCACCCGAGCAGCAGGCGCTGCGTTCGCAGTTCGTGAAGGCTACGCAGTTTGCTTATTTCGATAAGCAACTCGGGCATCCGAATTGGCACGGCAAACGCGTGCTCGATTTCGGAGGCAATAAGGGAAACCTGTTGCTCGATCCGTCGTGCTCTATCAGTCATCAAAATTATTACTGCGTTGACGTGATCAGAGAAGCAATCGAAGAAGGGCGCAAGATGTTTCCGGACGGGCACTGGGTTCACTACAATCGTTACAACTGTTCGTTCAATCCATCAGGCATTCGGGATTTGCCGGTGCCCGATCTCGGAGCTGAGTTTGATTTTATTCTCGCGTATTCAGTTTTTACGCACACGACCTTTGAGGAGATGAAAGAACTCGTTGCACAGTTGCGGCAACATTTGGCGCCTGGTGGAGTGTTGGCCTTTACGTTTATCGATCCGCATTGGAATGAAAATCTGCGTTGGCGTTTGGAGAAACACAATCCGCGGGATCGAGTCGAGTTGTTGCTCAGTCGTGAGATGCAGTGGTGCGCGCTTGTGAATGGAACGGAGTTGTACGTCAACGAGAGTGGAGCTTTCGATGTACCGGAGGATTGCATCACTTACAACGTGTATTACACCGAAGAGTTCATGCGCACACAGTTTCCGAAGGCGCGGATCAAAAAACCAGTGAATGACGAGAGGCAGCACTGTTGTGAATTTACCTGACACCGCAAAGTTGAAGATAAGTTCGACTGTAGCAAGCAGCCTGTTGGCGGCGGCTGAACGTCTGCCGCGTTACGACAATCGCGAGTTTTATTCGGGTGAGTTACAGGTTCGAGTGTGCGGCGCTGTTCGTGAGGGTTGTCCGGAAGATTTTGATGCGATCGTCTCAGAAATTAAGAAGCGTCTTGCGCGACCCCCTTACTGTGCGCTGGTCCAGGGACTTTCGTTCGACGAAGGAAACAAAGTGTTCGTCGCGATCAATCGTGCTTTTGGCGAACTCGTTGCGCGTCCTTACGAGAAACCGCGTGCGCAGCTTGTGCATTACATCCAACCCGCCACCGATCTTCCCTCCGCGCGTGGCGGACATGAGAGTGAACGACTGCACACTGACACAGCGGATTGGGAGCCTCCCGTTGAATTGATCTCGATGGTCTGCGTGCGCGCAGATCCTGACGGTGGTGGCCGTTCGCGTGTGCTGGATGTCGATACGATCCGGAAAGAAGTCAACAACCAATTGGGCGCCGCAACTTTGAACCGGCTCGAAACTGAGAAAGTCCCATGGCAACTCGCGCCTTACTGGGGCGGTGGCGTCAGTTGGCGGCCAATATTGACGAGCGAAAGTATTTGTTGGCGTCGCTACACGATCGACGCCACCGGCGCCGCACTTTCCGACGACATGCTCGACGCCCTGCAAGGTTTCGAGGAGTTACTTTCAAACACGCCACACACGCTCGACTTCCTGATGCGTGAAGGCGAACTGCTGTTTTCCGACAATCGCCGCACCATTCATGCCCGCACACCGATAGCTAATGGCACGAACTCCGATCGCCTGATGATCCGCAGTTGGATCCGTATAAATCATGACTAAAATGCAATTCGCTCAAATCTGTGACCTCGTGGAAACTGATCCCATTCGCGATCGCGAAATCGATCGCAGCGCGCTCATCGGCAACTGGATCAACTCAAACCCTGACACAAGCAGCATCGCGCAGGTCAAGGTCTTTGAAGCTGACGGAAAACTCCAGCTCCAGGCATTCGCTGTTGGGGCCGATGGCCTAATCGACTGGGGCAGAACCATTGCCGATGTTTTTGCCGCTGGACCAACATCGCGCGTTGGCGCTGGTTTTGCCGCTACTTTCGATCTTGGTTTCGCTGACGTACGACTTCAGGCAATGATCATGAAGGGACTGCTGGTGCTCGCGCAGTTTCATCTCATCAAAGATGACAGCGGACGCCCCAGCTATTTTATGCGCGAGTATTACGCGAAAACGCACGAACTATTTAATCAATGACACAAGCAGACAAACTACTGGGCCGTTGGCTCAACACCAATCACGACACACGCGGCATCGCTGAGTGTACGGTCGCGCGCGACGGCGACGGCATCAATGTTAGCATCACCGGCGTCGGCGCGGATGGTCCAATTCAATGGCCCACGGCGCGTGCGACGCCGCTCGGAAATCTCGAAGAAGAAGCCGGGCAAACAACAGGTGCGCTGCTGGCCACGTTTGATCTCGGATTCATGCGCGCCGAAACGCACATGCGCGTCAACAAAGGCGTGTTTGTGATCGTGCTGTTCGCGACGTTTCTCGACGGCAGTGGTCGCGCGAATTACCTCAACCGCGAGTTCTTCTACCGTCAGCCAGAATAGAACAAGTCAGGAAGACGGGCTTGCCCCCGCTCTTTCAAATTCTACAACAGCGGGCGCAAAGCCCCTCTTCCTGACTTGTTCTATTATTCGTTGGTCTAATACTGGCTATGGCATTTCTGTCGTCGAAAACGGGGCAGTTCACTTACTTCTCGCAGCAACTGGGTGAACGCAACTGGCGAACCAAAAACGTACTCGACTTCGGCGGCAACATCGGCAACATGCTGCGCGATCCGAACTGCACGATCGATGAGGAGCGTTACTGGTGCATTGACGTTGTTAGAGAATCGATCGAGCGCGGCAAGGATGTGTTCCCGAAATCGCACTGGATCTTTTACGATCGCTACTCGTTCTTCTTCAATCCGCAAGGTGCGAAAGAGCTCAAGCTGCCTGAGATTGAAGTGTTGTTTGATTACATCGTTGCGTACTCGGTCTTTACCAACACGTCACGCGCGGACATGCTCAATTTGGTCCGTCAACTGGAAGAACGACTGTCTGACGGTGGCGCACTCGCGTTTACGTTCATCGATCCGAACTATCATGCGTGGCCGGATCGTGATCCGCGGAATAATTTCGTCTGGCGGCTCGAGCGCGAAATCTATTTGGAGAACACGCTCGATATCGACGTGCAGCGACTCGCCGAGCACGCGAAGGGCGCCGAGTGGTTTGTGTTAGTAAATGGAGAGGATTTGTATTTAGAGACCGAACAGATCAGAAACTACAAGCCGCACGAGCAGCGGACGTATCACACGTTTTATACGGTCGAATACATGAAATCGTTGTTTCCGCGCGCGACGATCGTGCCGCCCGTGAATGATGAGATGCAGCATTGTTGTGTGCTACGGAAACACGGATAAACAGGGATTGAAAAAGCGGATTTGGTTATGGAGTTCGTTCGGCTAACAGAGGAGCAGCGACAGGCGTTTGCCGAAGATGGTTATCTCGTCGTGCGTGATGCGCTCGATGGTGAGAGTGTCGAATGCCTGCTTGCAGAAGCGGATAAACTCGCGGCGCCGTTTCTCAACAAGCCGGAGCTGGCCAATAAGCCTGAGTACAATCATCTCGATCTGCGCCGCGGACTATTGAAAGAAAAAGCACTACTCTCCCTTGTCGCTAACTCAACGACAGTGCCGCTCGTGGTCCAATTGCTGAGCCCGAACATTCACCTTCATTCAACAACTGTGATCTACAAACGACCCGAAGCGCCGGATGCGCCTTCGTTCCGGCGCGGCTGGCATCGCGACATCCGCATTCCCAAAGATCTCGGTCACGCGCAACTGCCGCTCGTCGGCATTAAAGTCTGTTACTGCCTGACGGACTTCCACAATCCCAACTGCGGCATGACCTTGATGGCACGCGGCACGCACCTGCGCACCGAGCCTCTGAAGTTATTGAAAGGCGAAGTTGATCCACTCGGCGTCGAAGTCAAAGATCTGCAACTCAACGCAGGCGACGCGCTGTTCTTCGAGAACCGGATCTTTCACACCGCCGCGCCGAACCGCAGTGAACGCACGTCAAAGGTTGTGATTTACGGTTACTCGTATCGCTGGATGAAGCCCGAAGTCTATCTCGAAAATCCCGACGCACGACAACTACTCAACGTCGATCCGATCACGCGACAACTCCTCGGCGGTTATCGCGACGTCGATACGCCCGCGTGGGCGCTCGAACGTTGGGCCAGGCGGCACGGCATCGTGCGTGAAAATATTCCCTGGACCATCGACGCCTAAGAAATGTCAATACACGACGATCAACGACTCATCGACGCGGCGAAGCCTCTCTTCGCTGACAGCCGCACGTTCACATGGAACCTCGTTTCGACACGCCTGACGCAGTTTCCTTACTTCGATAAACTGCTCGGTCGTCCGGTCTGGAAAGGTCGCAAAATCCTCGATTTTGGCGGGAATATTGGCACTTTTCTCGCGAGCGCGGGCGACAAGGTGGACGAGGAAGACTACTGCTGCATCGACATCAATCGCGCGGTGATCGAGCAGGGGCGTCTCACGTATCCGCGCGCTCATTTCGTGCACTTCAATCGCTACAGTTCGCAGTACAACCCGCATGGGATTCGCAATCTTGCGATACCGGATTGCGGCGGTGCGAAGTTTGACATCATTCTCGCGTTCTCCGTTTTCACGCACGTCGATGTGCACGAGATGGTCGAGTCAGTCGCAGCGTTGCGACGAATGTTGTCGCCGGATGGTGTGCTGGCGTTTACGTATTTCGATCCGCAATACGATCGATCGTTGTCGGCGCCTGCGCAGCCACGTGGCAATACAGTGTTGCGCAATCTCGGACCACGTGGTCAAAGTGAAATGGTGAAGCGTGCTCGCTGGTTCGTCATCATTGATGACCGTCTTTATGTCGAACCGGGAAATCTCGTGTGTCATCAAACACGCGAGGGTCGGCCGCTCGAGTCTTACACTTCTTTCTTCACGACTGATTTTATGAAGACCTTGTTTCCGGACGCGACGATTCGCGAGCCGGTGATGTGTGAGTGGCAACACTGCTGCATTTTAAATAATTCTGATTCGCGTTCATCGGTGTAAATCCGTGGCTTTAAAGTTTCACTGGATGTTGCCGAAAGGCGGCGAGGTCGCGCTCGACACGCAACAGACAGCGCGCGACGCGGCGCGTTATCGGATCGAGTCGATGCAGAGCACGTCGCCAGCGGTGCGACCCGACATGGTTGGCTGGACTCACTTCGCACGGCACGCTGAAGCCGCCGGCATCGACTCCGTGCTGATCTCTTTCAGCCGTTACGAACCCGATCCGTTCGTCGTTGCGTGTGCACTCGGACAGGCAGTCAACAAACTCAAGTTCATCATCGCGTATCGCTCCGGTCTGATGCAGCCGACAACTTTCGTGCAACAGATGAACACCGTGTCGGCCCTTGTCCAGGGACGTGTTTCGTTCAACATCGTCGCCGGCAGTTCGAGCGAGGAACAGCGCGGTTACGGCGACTACCTTTCGCACGACGAGCGATACGCGCGCGCCGAAGAGTTTCTCTCAGTGTGTAACGCTTTCTGGCGCGCGAACGGCGAGGTCAATTACGAAGGAAAGTACTATCGCGTCGAACAGGCAAAACTCGCCACGCCGTTCGTTGGAACAGCGCCCGAGATCTACGTGTCGGGCCATTCGGAACAATCGGAACAGCTCGCGCACTCACAAAGTTCGTGCTGGTTGCGCGTGGCTGAGAGTCCAGCAAAGCTGAAACCGGTCGTCGCTCGCACTCGTGAGCGCGGGCTAAAAGTTTGTTTGCGCTGTTGTCTGTTGTGCCGGCCTACGCGAGAAGAGGCGCTCAAGGCTGCGGAAACTTTATTGCCCGAAGATGTGCAAGAGAGCACGACGACGTTGAAAGACGATTCGCAGATGTATCGTGAAGGAAACGAACTGAAGATCGATTCGTACTGGCCCGAGCCGTGGCTTTGGACCGGGCTCGTGCCGCACTACGGTCCGGTTTGGACCACACTCATCGGGACACCACCGCAACTCGCAACAGCATTTCTCGAATACGAGCGAATCGGCGTCTCGGAGTTTATCCTCTCCGGCTGGCCCGAAGTCGAAACGGTCGACGTTTTTGGACGCGAAATACTGCCGCTGATCAATCAATCATGAGTCTCAGGTTCCACTGGATGATGCCGAAGGGCGGCGAGGTTGGTATGAAGACCGCGCAGGAAACTTCGCGTGTCGCGACGACGAAAGCGAGCTCGCCCGCGGCGTTGCCCGACATGGAAGGCTGGCTGCGGTTCGCGCGTTGCGCCGAGGAAGCTGGAATCGAAAGCGTGCTGCTGTCGTTTAGTCGTTACGAGCCTGACACGATCTTTGTCGCGTGTGCGGTGGGCCAGGCGACGACGAAACTGAAGTTTATCGTTGCTTATCGACTCGGGTTGATGCAGCCACCGACGTTTGTACAGCAGATCAATACGCTGTCGGGTTTAATCGATGGTCGTGTGAGCTTGAATATCGTGGCGGGCAGCTCGGCGATCGAGCAGCGTGGTTATGGAGATTTTCTGGACCATGACGAACGATACGCGCGCGCGGAAGAGTTTCTCCACGTGTGCCACTCGTTCTGGGCCAACAACGGCGAGGTGAACTTCTCGGGTAAGTATTGCCGCATCGAGAAGGGAAAGATCTTCACGCCGTTTCAGTCGCCTGAGAGAAGCAAGCCGGAGATCTATGTCTCGGGACATTCGGAGCAGGCGCAGCATCTCGCGATGACGCAGGCGTCGTGTTACCTGCGATTGATCGACACGCCGGAGAAGCTGCGGCCGATTGTGAAGAAGTTTCGCGAGAAGGGAGTCGAGGTTTGTTTGAGGTTGTGTGTGATTTGCAGGCCGACGATGGGTGAGGCTGTGCGCGCAATGCAGGCACTGCTGCCGCCCGAGGAGATCGAGAAGCAGGAGCGAAAGATTTTATCGAGCAGCGATTCACAGACGTTGAAGGATGCGCTGTCGGCGGCGGACGACGTTGGTTGGATGAATCGAAATTTGTATGCGGGACTGGTGCCGTTCTATGGGTCGTCGGCGATGGCGCTCATCGGAACGCCGCAGGATTTGGCGGACGCGTTTATGGAGTACAAGGAGATTGGCGTGACGCAGTTCATCATCGCGGGCTGGCCCAAGCTGGAGGAGATGATGATCTTCGGCCGCGAGGTGTTGCCGTTGGTGCGAGAGGCGGAGAAGTAGTTTCACGCGGCGGCGCAACGGCGCAACGG
>DATEWS010000931.1:0-3914 GCA_035257785.1 Pyrinomonadaceae bacterium | reverse complement strand
TGGCTATGATTCTTTGGGCCTAAAGTAGCTTGGCGGTCATGTGAATCGTTGTGCTCGCGAGTGCCTTGGATAAAGGACAGTTTTCTTTGGCACCCTGCGCGTACTGCTGAAACGTCGCGTCATCAACATTCGGAACTTCAGCTTCAGTCTCGAGTGCGATCTCGGTGATCGTGAACGCCTCGCCTACCTTTTCAAGTTTGACTCGTGCTTCGGTATGAATCCGTGTGGGCGTGATACCGGCGCGCGAGAGTTGCGCCGTGAGTGCCATCGTGAAACAGCCGGCGTGAGCTGCGCCCAAAAGCTCTTCCGGATTCGTCGCCGCTTCACCTTCTTCAAACCGAGACTTAAACGAGTATGGCCCTTCAAACGCACCGCTGCCGACCTTCAACGTTCCATTACCCTGCGCCAGATTACCTTTCCATTCAGCTTCCGCTTTTCGTGTTGGCATCTTGTCTTGTCACTTTCCTCGATGATTTTCTGTGTCAGTGAACCATATCATCCTCGCTACAAAAAGGCACATAAGAGTGGTATCATTCCGCCGTCTCGATTAGGTTAGAGTTGGCTAGCTGTCGCTCAGCACCTCGCAAGATCTGTGCTACAGCTACCTTTCTAAGTGTTTCCCCCTGCATACTTCAAGCAGGTTTTTGGGTGTTGTAGTTACTACCACTTCTTAACCCAAAACTCGATAGCAATCCCTTCTCAGGGAGGCTGATTGGGAGACAGCCTTGCAACCGGGAACTGCCTATGAGTGTCTTTGCCAAACTGTTTCGGGATGTTCCGCGCTCAAGCGTGATCTCCGTCAGAAGAGCTTTCAACTACCGTCTGATAATTCTTTTCACTGTCCTGACGATCGTGTTAACTACGACAGTCATTGTGACTTGGGAAAAACTTTTGAGGCCGCCTTACTTTACATGGGTCGAGCGTAGGTACCCGGGCGTCGAAAACGCGAACTTTCGTTATAAGCTGGAGCAACGAGTCGAGCATTTCTTTATCTCGATGACCGTTGATGTGATTGTCGTCAGCATTTTGCTGGCGATCGTCGACCAGAAACAACGTCGATTAGTCGCCGCTCACAAACAACTCGCGCACAGCGAAAAAATTGCGACACTCGGTCGCGTCGCAGCACAGGTCGCGCACGAAGTGAGAAATCCGCTCGCCGGTCTTTTACTTTATTCAGTCCACCTCAAAAGCAAACTCGACGGAAAGCTCCAGAATAGTGACGCACAACTCATCGATAAGATCATCGAGACTATCAACCACCTGACTGCCACTACTGAACAGATTCTTAATTACGCACGTCCGGTCACTCTGGCGCCGAGACAAGTGGATTTAAATGAAGTTGCAAAAGATGTAGCGCAACTTTTAAGCACTGAAGTCTCCGCCCACAACATCGAAACGCGATTTGATCTCAGTAACGCGCCCGTCACAGGAATGCTGGATGAAGCCTCGATTCGCGCCGCAACTCTCAATCTCATGCTGAACGCAATTCAGTCTATGTCCACCGGCGGACGCTTAACGATCTCCACTGGCGCTAACAACAAAAATCTCTGGATGGCAATCCGAGACACCGGGGCAGGCATGACGCCGGAACAAATCAAACAGATCTTCGAACCATTCAACACTACCAAGAGTCGCGGACTCGGCCTCGGCATGCCTTACGCACAAAAGATCATTCAACAACACGGCGGTCAAATCGTCGTCGAGAGCCGTCCCGGCAATGGCACTCAAGTTAAGATCGAACTACCTGCAAACGGGAGGAGCAACTGAAGTGATTGCACGACAAGCAAAGAAAATCCTGGTAGTTGACGATGAACCAAGTGTCACCGGATCGATGAGTTTGATTCTCGGTGAAGCCGGTTACGAAGTGTTTACCGCTAACAGCCTCGCAGAGTCAGCCAACCTTCTCAATCAGACGCCTGTCGATCTCGTAATCACTGACCTGCGTTTATCCGACGGCACCGGTATCGAGTTAATTACACACATCAAGGCAAACACTCCTGACATCGAAGTCATTCTGATGACGGGATATGGCTCCATCGACGTGACTATCGAAGCCATCAAAGCCGGCGCTTATTACTATCTCGAGAAGCCTTACACGCCCGACCGTCTTTTCGCGCTTGTCGATCGTGCGTTGCAGTTAGCGGATTTAAGGCATGAGAATGAAACGTTGAAACGGACACTCGCGGGCGAGAGTGAAACGTTTGGCATGATTGGCCGCGATCCGAAGATGTGGCAGATCTTTGAGACGATTCGCACGGCGGCGCCGTCCGATGCGTCAGTATTAATAGAAGGTGAGAGCGGGACGGGGAAGGAGTTGATCGCGTCGGCGTTTCACACGCAAAGTCAGCGTGCGGAGGGTCCGTTTATCAGGATCAACTGCGCCGCCATTCCGCATGAGCTCATCGAATCAGAGTTGTTTGGTTATAAGAAAGGCGCGTTTACCGGTGCCGATCGCGACAAACGGGGGCTCATCGAAGCCGCAAACAACGGAACCTTATTATTAGACGAGATCGCGGAGATGCCAACGCACCTGCAAACGAAGTTGTTGCGTGTGTTACAGGAACGAAGACTCCGGCGGCTCGGCGATGAACACGAGATCGAAGTCAACTTCCGGCTTGTTTCCGCGACTAATCGCAATACGACGGCGCTTCTCGATGAAGGTCTCTTGCGCAAGGATCTCTACTTCCGCATCAGCACGATCAAAATTAAGGTACCAGCTTTGCGTGAACGTCTCGATGACGTACCGCTAATCGCCGGGCGTTTTTTGAAGCGGTTCAACGAGCAGTACGGCAAACGGATTCAGGATATGTCGCCGGACACCGTCATGCGCCTGGTGCGTTATGACTGGCCGGGGAATATTCGCCAACTCGAGAGCGTGATTGAACGTGCAGTACTGTTCTGTTCAGGCAGGGAATTGCTGCCGAATTGTTTACCTGAAGAGTTTCAAACGCGCGCGGCGGGCGCGGCGTTCGTCATTCCCCCGTTGTTACCAATGGAGGAAATCGAACGCGAAGCGATTATGCAAACCCTCGAACGAACGGCTGGTAACGTTAAGAAGAGTGCTCAGATCCTCCGTTTCCCACGACCGACGTTCTACCGCAAACTCAAGAAACTGGGAATCAAAGTTGAACGACGCGACTCATCGATCGCCGCGAAACCGTAGAGGTTATGAATAGGTGTTCTGTACCTCTGCGGCCTTTTGCGGCTCTCTGCGACCCTTTGCGTATGAGATAGATCTTAAGGCAGAGATACGCAGAGGACCGCAGTGAATTCAACGTTAAATGGAAAGAACCCGAATCCTCATCGTTGACGACGAACCCTCGGTAGGCGACGCGCTCAAGCTGGTGCTTGAGTCGAGCGGCTATGAAGTTGTGCTTGTTACTAAAGGACTTGACGGCATTGATCAGGCGCGCACGCGGCTCTTTGGTTTCAGCGTCGTCGATCTTTACCTGACTGACATCTCCGGTTTCCAGGTAATCTCAGATCTGCGCGATCTTCAACCGCAGATTCCCATTCTTCTCATTACCGCGCACGGCACGCCCCAGGTTTTCGACGAAGCAAAAAGACTCGGCGCCATCGGCGCCCTCGCCAAACCATTTCATCCCTCTGAACTCCTCAAAGTCATCGACTTTTACCTGCATGGTCCAACTGCTGATTCAGCGTGAGCCACATTGAAGCGACTATGTCTCACGGTGAAACATACCCCACCTGCTGCTCTTGGCGTAGTTTTGCGATTCTTCGCCGTCCGATTGAAAAAAAACAGATGAATTTGTGCGCAAGTCGCAACGGGCACAGTCGTTGCAAAGGACGATCTCGCAATGTGAAATGATTCAGGTGAGTCAAGCAGGTGGCGTTCGAAGAGTGGCGGGCGACTATCTGACTCGAACTCAGGAGCATTTCAGTCGATAGCGAAT
>DATEWS010000930.1:0-20052 GCA_035257785.1 Pyrinomonadaceae bacterium | reverse complement strand
TGATTAGCCTGCTCGATGATGCTGCGAATGGTCGCGCGATCTTGCTTGCACGGCTCGCGTCAGATCAGCGCGTGGTTGACGCCAATTACAATCAGGCTTTGGTGCTCTTCCAGTATTTCAGTCACCTGCGACGCAATCCCGACGACGCGAGTTACGGTGCGTGGGTCAACGCGCTGAAGAGTAAACCGCTGCGCGATCCCGATGCCGCCCGGCAGCTCGTCTGCAATTTTCTGCTCTCCGCTGAGTATCAAAACCGCTTCGCTATGGTAACTACCCACCAGAACCGCGAATGCAATTAGTGTATATTTACTGCGCTTGAAGCAGAAGCTACTCTCGTATCTCATTTGTCCATCGTGTGAAGGGTGTCTCGATCTCTCTGTCGCCGAGTTAGAGCAGGAAGAGATCATCGAGGGTGAGTTGCGCTGTGCGGCGTGCGCGTCTTCGTTTCCGATCACGAGCGGCATTCCGCGCTTCGCGAACCTCGAACACGTTGAGAGCGACAAACGCGAGACGGCCGAGGGTTTCGGTTGGCAGTGGCAACACTTCACTCAGGAAGACGAGCGTTACGCCGAACAATTTCTCGGCTGGATCACGCCCGTGAAGCCGGAGTTTTTTCGTGACAAGGTGGTGCTCGAAGGTGGTTGCGGGAAAGGGCGGCATACGTTACTCGCGGCACGTTGGGGAGCGCGCGAAGTTATCGGCATCGATCTGAGCGTCGCGGTCGAGACGGCCTTTGCTGCTACTCGTTCATTGCCCAACGCGCACATCATTCAAGCCGACATCTACCATTTGCCCCTCGCGCGAAAGTTTGACTACGCCTTTTCAGTGGGCGTGCTTCATCACCTGCCGGATCCGCGTGGTGGGTTTCTGTCCCTCGTGTCGAAAGTCAAACCGGGTGGACACGTATCAGCGTGGATCTATGGCGCGGAGAATAACGAGTGGATCACGCGTTGGGTTAATCCGGTGCGTGAAAAAGTCACGTCTCGGATCGATCAACGCGTGTTGCTGCAACTATCGAAACTTCCGGCGGCGTGGTTGTTTCTCGCGACTAAGTTGGTCTATGGACCACTAAACCGAAACGGTTCATCGTTGTCAAAGTATCTTTTTTACAACGACTACCTGAGTGCGCTCGCGAAGTTTGGCTGGCGCGAGCAGCACACGATCGTCTTCGATCATCTCGTCGCGCCGACTGCGTTCTACATTTCGCGTGACGAGTTTGAAACCTGGTGGCGCGAGATCGGCGCAACAGACGTCGTTATAAGTTGGCACAACAAGAATAGTTGGTGTGGAATTGGAGTCGTAGAATGAGTTTCACGCAAAGGCGCAAAGATAAAACCAAAGCTCGCAAAGAAAAACCTATTTGTGTCTTTGTGTTCCTCCTTTGTGCCTTTGTGTGAAATATTTTTATGCAAGTAGTTACACATCGCGCCATCTGGCGGCCGCTTTGGCAACTCCCTTCGCGCGCGGAGCTGATCTTCTCGTTCGCAAAAAGGGAACTGCTCGGGCGTTACAAAGGCTCTGTGCTTGGCATCGCCTGGGCGGTGCTGACGCCGGTGGTCATGATTGCGATCTTCACGTTCATCTTTGCCGGCATCTTCGGCGCGCGCTTCGGCGCGAGCAATTCACACTGGGATTACGCGCTGTATCTCTTTTGCGGCTTGTTGCCATGGTCCATGTTCCAGGAATCCCTGCAGCAATCCGCAAACACGATCGTGGTCCATTCGAATCTCGTCAAGCGAGTTGTCTTTCCACTCGAGACTCTGCCCGCGGCGCAAGTCCTGGCTGCACTCGGCAATCAACTGTTCGCCACGATCGCACTGCTGATCGCAACCATCATTATCCATCAGCGACTCGAGCTGACCACGCTCTGGCTGCCGGTACTCTTAATTCCGCAGTTGTTGTTTGCACTCGGCGCGTCGTGGCTCATTGCTTCACTCGGAGTTTTCCTGCGCGACATCACGCAGGGAATCACGTTGCTGTTGATGGCGTGGATGTACCTCACACCGATCATCTACCCCGAATCCATCGTTCCCGATCGTTTTCGCGCACTCATGGACTTCAACCCATTCACAGCCCTCGTGCGCAGTTATCGCCGCATCTTTCTGGAGGGAGCAGCGCCCGATTGGAGCGGCCTCGCCTACTTCGCGGCCTTCGCCATCGTGATTTTTATCTTCGGTTACTGGTGGTTTGCCCGCACCCGCAAGAGCTTCGCCGACGTCGTTTAGCCACAAAGGCAAAAAACACAAATCAAAACTGATCTTTTTTGTGCTTCTTGTGCTTTTTTGTGGCCAAGATTTATGATCGTTGTCCCATGACTCAAACAAGATTTACAGGTGTCTTAATGATTCTGGTGCTCGCGGCGACGGCCGCGAATGCACAGGAATGGACGCAGTGGCGCGGGCCGGCTCGCGATGGCTCGGTGTCTGCGAAAAATGCTCCCACAACGTGGCCGGAGGCGTTGAAACGAAGCTGGCGCGTCGAGATCGGCGAAGGTTATTCGTCACCAGTCGTCGCGGGTGGGCATATCTTTGTTCACGGCCGGAAAGACCCGGAAGAGATTGTTGAGAGCATCAACCTCGCCGACGGCAAGGTGCTGTGGCAGCAGAAATACCAGGCGACGTTTCAGAAGAATCAATACGCCGTCGAGATGGCCAAAGGTCCGCACGCGACTCCGCTCGTCGCCGGCAATCGATTGTTCACGCTCGGCGTCACCGGAATTCTGAACGCCTGGGACACTGAAACCGGCAAACTTCTCTGGACGCGCGACTTCTCAAAAGCAATCGACACTTCCCAGTTGTTTTGCGGCACAGCCGCCTCGCCACTCATCGTCGACGGACGTTTAGTGGTCCAGGTCGGCAGCGACGTTCACGGCGGGCAAGTACTCGCACTAAATCCAGCCACTGGAGCTACTGAGTGGGAATGGCGTGGTCCTGGACCAGGCTACGCATCACCGGTCTTAATCGATCTCAACGGCAGTAAGCAGATCGTGTCGCTGACAGAAGGCTCGATCTTTGGTCTCGACGGCAAGACCGGCAAAGAGTTGTGGTCCATACCGTTTCCTGACGAATACCACGAGAACATCGCCACGCCACTCTGGACCGGCACGAACCTGATTATCTCCGGCACCCGACAAGGCACACATGCTTACGCGTTGAAGCAGAACGGCGGCAAATGGGAAGCGACCGAGGTCTGGAAGAACCCGGACATCGCGATGTACATGAGTTCTCCTGTTTTCGGCGACGGGTTGATTTATGGTCACTCGTCAAAAAAGAAGGGACAGTTTTTTGCACTCGACGCGAAGACCGGCGTGGTGCGTTGGACCACCGAAGGTAGAGAAGGTGAGCACGCGTCGTTGCTGCTCACGCCGCAACACGTCGTCTTTCTGACCAATGGCGCGGATCTGATCGTGGCGAAGCGAAACACGCCCGCGTTTGCGGTCGAGCGCCGTTATGAAGTTGCAGAGGCATCGACGTTCGCAACTCCGGTGCTGCTTGGATCAAACATTCTGGTGCGCGACGCGACCGGATTAATACTTCTCACAGGAAAGTAATCCACAGATTACACAGGTATTCATCGATTTAGCTAAACACTTCAGTCTCAAGTTGTCTGTGTAATCGGTGTAATCTGTGGACCAAGTTTTTGGAACAGAACTCGACATTTCTGCTTACCCGGCTGCTCGATGCCAGCGTCGATGGTATCTTCGCGTTTGATCGCGAGTGCAAGATCATCGCGTGGAACCGCGGTATGGAGCGCATCTCGGGTTTCAGCGGCGCCGCGGTGCTCGGTAAACGCGTGGTTGATGTGTTTCCGTTTTTGCGCGAACCGGGAAGCGACGAATGCTTTGCAGCAGCGCTCGCAGGAAAAGGATCAGTTTCAGAAAATCACCCGTACGGCCCTTCAGAGACGGGCGTGTTCGAAAGTCATTACTCGCCGCTGCTGGACGAGGAAAACAAGGTCGCCGGCGGTGTCGCTGTTATCACTGATATCACCGCGCGCAAGCAGGCAGAAGATGCGGCGCACACTGCTTATCGGCAGTTATCGTTTCACGTCGAGAGCTCACCGCTTGCAGTCGTTGAGTGGGACAGCGACTTTCGTGTCTCGCGCTGGTCTGAGTCGGCGGAAAGACTGTTTGGTTGGAAAGCTGACGAGGTAATTGGCAAGCACGTCAACGAGTGGCGGTTTGTTTTTGCAGACGACGAGGATGCGGTAGCGCTCGTGACGAATCGCCAGCGCGAAGGTGTTGAAGTGCAGGGCGTGCAGCGCAATCGCAATTACACACGCGGCGGCTCGGTGCTGTTTTGCGAGTGGTACAACTCAGTCTTGCACGACGATCGCGGAAAACTTGTTTCCGTGCTGTCGCTCGTCCTCGACGTTACGGCGAAGCAAAGTGCGGAAGAAGAAAGAGCGGCTTCGTTACTGCGCGAACGCGATGCGCGGCGTCACGCTGAAGAAGCCGATCGACTGAAGGACGAGTTTCTCGCCACGCTTTCACACGAGTTGCGCACACCTTTGACTTCTATACTCGGTTGGGCGTCGATGATCCGCAACGGGGAGGTTGAAGGTTCCAACGCGTCGCGCGCGATCGAGACGATTGAACGCAACGCACGCTCGCAGGCGCGACTAATCGATGATCTACTGGATGTTTCGCGCATCATCACCGGCAACCTTCGGCTCGATCTACATCCTCTTAACCTTGCTCCCATTGTTGATGCTGCACTCGACGCACTTCGTCCGACTGCCGATGTGAAAGGCATCAAACTGCAAACGCGTTTCGTGCCGGAAGAGTGTTTGGTGAAAGGCGATCCGAATCGTCTGCGCCAGGTGATCTGGAACTTGCTTTCGAACGCGATCAAGTTCACGCAACGCGGCGGCAGTGTCAGCATCGATCTCAACTGCGTCGAGTCGACGGCGTGTCTGACGGTCAGCGATACTGGCGACGGTATCTCGCCCGATTTTCTGCCGTACGTGTTCGATCGTTTCCGCCAGGCGGAAGGGTCGATCTCGCGAAAGCAGGGTGGACTCGGATTAGGACTCGCTGTCGCTCGCCATCTGGTTGAATTGCATGGCGGCACGATCACGGCCGAGAGCGAAGGTGTGGGAAGGGGTTCTGTGTTCACAGTCGATCTGCCTTTGGCTCAGGAGCGAAGAGATCCGGCGCGTGCCGAGGAGCGGAGACGTGAGCTCGAACGACGAGGCAGTCGCAGCGGCGTAGTCAGGCTCGACGGTGTTCACGTGTTGCTGGTTGAGGACGACGACGATTCACGCAAACTACTTGGAACGATGCTCAAGCGTTACGGCGCAAAAGTGACTTCGACCAAGTCTGCTGCCGAAGCGTTGGACCTGTTTGAGAATGAAGTCCCGGACGTAATTATCAGCGACATCGGTATGCCCGATCAGGATGGTTACGAGTTGATTCGCAAACTGCGCGCGTTGCCAATCGAGAAGGGTGGCAATGTGCCGGCGATTGCGTTGACTGGCTACGCATCGCGCAAGGACCGCGAGCGCGCATTGAATTCGGGTTATCATCAGCATATAGCGAAGCCGATCGAACAGGCCGATATGATTGCTGCGATCGCCACACTGATCGGTCGAGGCGATTAACACTCTGCGTTCTCTGCGGACCTCTGCGGCTCTCTGCGTGAAATCGAGTTTAACGCAGAGGACGCCGAGGTACGCAGAGAACGCGGAGAGTCAACAATTTGATTAGAGGTGAAACGATGCAAAGACGAATTCGATTCTTAATCATCCCCATTTTCCTGCTCCTGCTGGTTCCGGCGTTCGCGCAGGATCCGTCGCTGCTCACCGTCGACTCAATGTTCACGTACCGCACGCGGTCGCTTGGACCAGTGCAGTGGCAGTCTGACGGCAGCGGTTATCTCGCGCTGGAACCGTCGCCGACAAAGAAAGACTTCGTCGACATCGTCCGCTACGACGTGAGCACCGGCACGCGCACCGTGAAAGTCTCTGCCGAGAAACTAACACCGACAGCCGCAACCGATCCGTTAACGGTCGAAGAGTTTACTTTCACTCCCGACGAACAGAAGTTACTGATCTTCACCAACTCTGCACGCGTTTGGCGCAGCAACACGCGCGGCGATTTCTGGGTGCTCGATCTCAAAACCAACACGTTACGCAAACTCGGCGGTTCCGAGGCGAAACCTTCGAGCCTGATGTTTGCGAAGTTCTCGCCTGACGGCCAGCGCGTCGGTTACGTGCGCGAGAACAACATCTACGTCGAGAATCTTTCCGGCGATTCGAAGATCACAAAGCTTACGACCGACGGTTCGCGTTACATCGTCAACGGCACTTTCGATTGGGTCTACGAAGAAGAGCTGTTCTGCCGCGACGGTTTTCGCTGGAGTCCTGACAGCAAAGAGATCGCTTACTGGCAACTCAACTCCGAAGGCGTGAAGGAGATGTTGCTGATCAACAACACGGCCGGCTTGTATCCGGTTGTGACTGCGTTTCCATATCCGAAAGCGGGTGAGACAAACTCCGCCGCACGCGTTGGTGTCGTGGGCGCGAACGGTGGTCCAACTCGCTGGATCGAAATCCCCGGCGACCCGCGCAACAACTACCTCCCGCGCATGGAATGGGCAGCGAACTCGAACGAGTTAGTCATTCAGCAACTGAATCGCCGCCAGGATACGAACATCGTGATGCTCGCCGACGCGCGCACCGGAAAGTCGCATCCCGTGTTGACTGAAAAAGACGACGCATGGGTCGACATCGCGTGGGGCGACATCGATTGGGACAAGACGGGCATCGCGCGTGGCGACGTCGAGTGGATCGATCAAGGCAAACGTTTTCTGTGGGCCAGCGAGCGTGATGGTTGGCGTCATATTTACTCAGTCTCGCGCGACGGCAGCGACGTGAAACTGATCACGCCGGGCAACTACGACGTGATCAGCGTCGAGCGAGTCGATGCGCAAAATGGTTGGATTTACTTTCTTGCGTCACCTGAAAATGCAACGCAGCGTTTCTTGTATCGCGTTCGCATCGAGGGTGGCGGAAGGGAAGAACGACTGACGCCGGCAAGTGTTCCGGGTGTGCATAGTTACAACATCTCGCCGCGCGGTGAGTTTGCGATTCATGTTTACTCGAGCTTCAACAAAGTTCCGGTAACGGAAGTGGTGAGTTTGCCGCAGCACACGGTGGCGCGAACGATGATCGACAACAAGGAAGTGCAGGATCGTCTGACGAAGTTGAAACCGACGCCATCGGAGTTTTTCAAAGTCGACATTGGCGATGACGTTAAGCTCGATGGCTGGATGATCAAGCCACCCGACTTCGATCCGCAGAAACGTTATCCGGTGCTGTTCTATGCCTATGGCGAGCCCTGGGGCCAGACAGTCATGGATAGTTGGGGTGGCCGAAATGCACTGTGGCACATGATGCTCGCGCAGCAGGGTTATCTCGTAATGAGTGTTGATAATCGCGGCACGCCGGCGCCGCGCGGTCGTGCGTGGCGCAAGATCATCTATCGCAAGATGGGGATCGTGAATTCAGGAGACCAGGCAGCGGCGGCGCGCGCGATCGCGAAGTGGGCGTTTGTCGATCCGGCGCGCATCGGCATCTGGGGTTGGAGTGGCGGTGGTTCGTCGACGCTGAACGCGATGTTTCGTTATGCGGACGTTTACGCGACGGGCCTGGCGGTCGCGCCGGTTGCGGATCTTCATTACTACGACACGATTTACCAGGAGCGATACTGCGGGCTGCCAAAGGATCATCCGGAGGAGTGGAAGCAGAGTTCGCCGATCACGTTTGCGAAGAATCTGAAGGGTAACTTGATGATTATTCACGGCACGGGTGACGACAACGTGCACTATCAGGGCACCGAAGCGCTGATCAATACGCTGATCGCGGCGAACAAGCAGTTTTCGATCTTTCCGTATCCAAATCGATCACATGGGATCTATGAAGGACCGGGCACGCAGCGTCATCTATTCGGACAGATGACGAAATACATCAACGAAAAGCTGCCCGCCGGCCCCGCCCCCGCGACGACGAGCTCGGTACGGTAACAGACAGGAGCAGAAGCAGCGGTGAGGAGCAGGTCCTGCTCCTGCACTCTGCACCTGCTCCTGATCCAACAATTCCATTGAAAACGCCTCCCAAACTCTGTTAGCCTACTCTTCGGGTTGACGGCCAACCCACTTGCCCACTTCCTCCTCAGGAAATCAGCGCAATCACTATATGCTAACCAAAGTCGATGCAGCCCTGCGGCATTTGGTCGCGACAAATCTCGTTGCCGTCCTGTTCACTGACCTCTCGGGAAAGATTCTTAGTGCCGACGAGAGCTTCCTGAACCTGCTCGGTTACAACTCCGGCAACTTACCGCAAAACATTCACGACCTGACGCCGCCCGAGCATCACCGGCTCGACGAAGAAGCGTTCGAGAAATTAATGGCCTTCGGTGCGTGTGCGCCGTTCGAAAAAGATTTCCTGAAACAGGACGGCACACCCGTGCCCGTTTTGTTTGGGGCCGCTCTGCACGACGACGAGATCGCGTGCTTCGTCGTCGACCTTTCGCAAAACAAACAGACTCAGGAAAAACTCAATCACCTCGCGTATCACGACGCACTCACCGACCTTCCCAACCAGGTGTTGTTCAAAGATCGACTGAAGCAGGCGATCGCACTCTCACGTCGTAACGATCAGTTGCAGGCCGTGCTGCTGCTGAATCTCGATCGCTTCAAAACGATCAACGACTCACTCGGCTACACCGCAGGCGATCGACTCCTGCAGTCAGTGGCCCAACGTCTTACGAGTTGCGTGCGCGAGAGTGATACTGTCGCGCGCTTTGGTGGCGACGAGTTCGCAATCCTGCTGACGCAGATTCCACGCGCGCAGGATGCGGCAAACGTCGCGCGTGCGATCAAACAAGCTTTGGATCAAGCCTTTCTCTTCGAAGACCAGGAGATATTCGTCTCCAGCAGTATCGGCATCAGTCTTTATCCGCAAGATGGTCGCGACACTGGCGGGTTGTTGAAGACCGCGGGCGTGGCACTCGATCGCGCGAAGGCGCAGGGCGGTAACGTCTTCCAGTTCTACACGGCGGGCGGGACCACACGCGCGCTCAAACAACTCGTCCTCGAAAGTAATTTGCGAACCGGACTCGAACGCAACGAGTTCATCGTTCAATATCAACCGCAGGTCGACGTCCGCGGCTTTCATCTCGTGGGAATGGAAGCACTCGTGCGCTGGCAGCATCCGAGTCTCGGTTTGCTTTATCCGAATGAGTTCGTTCCGCTCGCTGAAGACAACGGCCTGATCATTGCTCTCGGCGAGTGGGTGATGCGCACTGCGTGTGCGCAAAGCATGTCGTGGCAGGACGCAGGACTAACGCCGCTCACGCTGTCGGTGAATTTCTCAGCCCGCCAGTTTCAGCGGCCGACATTCATTACCGATGTTGCTCGGATACTAAAAGACACGAATCTCGATCCGCGCTGGCTCGAGCTCGAACTGACAGAGAGTTCGATCATGAAGGATCCGGAGGAAGCGATCGAGAAGTTGCACGAATTGAAGTTGATGGGAATCAAAGTCGCGGTTGACGACTTCGGCACCGGCTACTCTTCGCTCAACTACTTAAAACGGTTTCCGATCGACACCTTAAAGATCGATAAGAGTTTTGTATCCGACGTTTGCAAGGATCCGCACGACACCGCGATCGTGCGCGCGGTCATTCAACTGGGCCACGCGCTCGATCTCACGGTGATCGCAGAGGGAGTGGAGACGAAGGAACAGCTTCAGTATCTCAGCGCGCTCGAGTGTGACGTGTTGCAAGGGTTTCTGTTCAGCAAAGCGCTATCAGCTTCAGCTTTTGAAGAACTTTTGGTGGAACAGAAACAAGTAACGTCGAAGCCGCGGATTAACGCAGATGAACGCGAATCAGAATCCGCGTCATTGGCGTTTATCCGCGGCTAGATTCGCAGAAGCATCTTCATCCAGCATCCAGATCAATTGCCCGTGGACCGGTTGCACAAACTGCGCCGGATACTTTTTGGGACCTTCGAGCACTTCTTTCACAATCACCGCTTTCTCTGCACCACTCACCAGAAACAGCACCGCAGCGCCGCTGTTCAACAGAGGCAGTGTCATCGTTATGCGATAGGTGTTGAATTTCTCAACCCAGGGCGCAGCGACGAGTCGCACTGTCTCGTGTAACACTTCAGAGCCGGGAAAAATCGACGCTGTGTGACCATCAGGGCCGAGACCGAGCAGGATCAAATCCAGCGGCAGCAGCGTTTGCTCGTATTCGTTAGCGGCTGCCGCTGCGTCAGGATTCTCGCCGTGTATACGATGAACGTTGCCCTCAGGAACGGGCACACGCGAAAGCATGGCTTCGTAAGTCATGCGATAGTTGCTGTCAGGATGATCGGGAGGCACGTGACGTTCGTCAGACCAGAAGAAGTGAGTCCTGGACCACGGCACCCGATCGTGAAACAACTCGGCCAGGAGTTGATAAAGAGCCTTCGGCGTAGAGCCACCCGAAAGCGCGACTGTGAAGAAGCCTTTCCGGGCCACCGCTTCACCACTGCGCGCGATAAAGTATTCAGCGGCGCCACGAGCAAGCTCCTGCGCATTCGCGAAAATCTCAATCATAGAATTGCCACGATCCTTAATGGTCCACCGCTGCCGCCTTTGATCTTCATCGGCAATGCGATTACCGAAAAACCTTTAGCCGGCAGTTGATCGAGATTCGCGACGTTCTCGAATGCCGGAATATTCTTTTCAAACAGGATGCGATGACTTTCGAATAGACTCGACTGGCCGTAATCGATGCTCGCGGTGTCTAACCCGATCGCCTTGATTGAACGATTCTGCGTGATCCAACGCGCGGCTGCCGGATCCAGACCGGGGAAGTGAAGTTTGGCAACTGCGGCCGCGCCGCGTTCGTCGGTGCCCAGATACTTTTTCAGATCCGGATAGAACTTACCGAAACCAGTTCGCAGCAGAATGATCGTGCCGTTTGCGATTTTTCCGTTTTGCTTTTCCCAGTCTTCAAAATCTTTGACGCTGACGAGGTAATCAGGATTCGTCGCGCACTGCTTCGTCACGTCGATGACGATTGCTGTGCCTATAAGTTGGTCCAGTGGAATTTGGTCCACCGTGTTATGACCTTTCGCAAAGTGTACCGGCGAATCGAGGTGCGTGCCGCCGTGTTCTGCCGCAGAATAACGATAAGCGGAGTAAAAATAGCCTTTGTCGGTTACGCCCTCGAAGTCGGTTTCGAGCTTGAACTGTTCGGCGGTGGGCCAGTAAACACTACTGGAGTCAAAAGCGTGTGTTAGATCGACGATGTGACCGGCGGTAAAATCACTGCGGCGTTGCGCCATGACTGGAATTGCCAGTAACAAGACGAGCAGAAGTTGCAAACGCTTCATGCGGAGTGCTCCTTAGGGTTAGGATTCTGTTATCTTCAGGTAAACAACAAGAGTTCGCAAGGGAGCTATTGAATGCAAATCGGAATGATTGGGCTTGGTCGCATGGGCGCCAACATGGTAAAGCGCCTTTTGCGCGGTGGGCACGAGTGTGTCGTCAACGATCGTAATCCCGAAGCCGTGGAGGCACTGGTGAACGAGGGGGCGACCGGCGATACGTCGCTCGGTGGTTTTGTTGAGAAACTTAAGGCACCGCGTGCGATCTGGTTAATGATACCGGCGGCGCTGGTTGATACGATTCTTGGTCAACTTCTGACAGTCGTGGAGCCGGGCGATGTGATCATCGACGGCGGCAACTCCTATTACATCGACGACATTCGTCGCGCAATGGAGTTGAAAGCCAAAGGAATACATTATGTTGACGTTGGGACGAGTGGCGGCGTGTGGGGACTGGAGCGCGGTTATTGCCAGATGATTGGCGGTGAGAAAGACGTGGTTGCGTTTCTCGATCCGATCTTCAAGACGCTCGCGCCCGGGACCGATGTAGTGCCGCCGACACAGGGACGCCGCGCCGATGCAGGCACAGCCGCCGAAGGTTATTTGCACTGCGGAGCGGCTGGCGCGGGACACTTCGTGAAGATGATTCACAACGGTATCGAGTACGGCCTGATGGCGGCATACGCTGAAGGCTTGAACGTGTTGCATCGCGCAAACGAAGGAAAACTCGAGCGAGCGGCGGACGCTGAGACGACGCCCCTGCGCAATCCGGAACACTATCAGTATGATTTCGATCTCGCGGAGATAACGGAGCTGTGGCGTCGCGGCAGTGTGATCGCGTCGTGGTTATTGGACCTGACGGCGATCTCGTTTGCAGAGCATCCGCAGCTCGAAAGTTTTTCGGGACGCGTTTCCGACTCGGGCGAGGGCCGTTGGACCATCAATGCTGCGGTCGAGGAAGGCGTGCCGGTGCCGGTGTTGAGCGCTGCGTTGTTTCAGCGGTTTAGTTCACGTGGTGAAGCGGATTTTGCGAATAAGATTTTGTCGGCGATGCGGTTTCAGTTTGGTGGCCACGTGGAAAAAAAATAGGACCAGGGGCAGACCGCAGACCGCAGGAGCACGATACCTGCCCCTATGTTTTCATTGAGGAGTGATCATGTCAGCAGTAGTCGTTGAACCGAACCCAGTTCACTATGAACAGCCAACTCTGCCGCAAGCGGATCCATGCGTGGTGGTGATCTTTGGCGCGACGGGCGATCTCACTAAACGCAAGCTCATGCCGGCATTGTGCCGGTTGTTGAACCAGGGCTGTCTCGAGAGCGTGCGAATTCTCGGCATCGGTCGTAATCCGATGAGTGAAGATGAGTTTCAAGGCATGGTTCGCGAGGCTCTCGCGGACTCGAAGAAGATCGAGCATCTCGAGGATGAGCAGTGGGACAAGTTTTCGCACCGCCTGCATTACATGGCCGGCGAACTTGACGACAAGAACACGTACGGCAACGTCTGTGCGCGTCTTGAAGAACTCGCGAAGGACGGCGCCAGCAAGAATCGTCTCTTCTATCTCGCGACGCCGCCCTCGCTTTTCTCGCAGATCGTAAAACAGTTGGGCGACTCAGGACTCGCGAAGGAAGACGAGCACTGGAGTCGCATCGTGATCGAGAAACCTTTCGGTCGCGATCTCGAATCGGCGAAAGCCCTCAATGCCGAAGTGCTGCAAGTGTTCAAAGAGAGCCAGGTCTATCGCATCGATCACTATCTCGGTAAAGAGACAGTGCAAAACATCCTCGTCTTTCGTTTCGGAAATTCGATGTTTGAACCGATCTGGAATCGCAACTACGTCGACTACGTTGAAATCACCGCGGCGGAGTCTGTCGGTGTCGGCTCGCGCGCGGGATATTACGAAGAGGCGGGCGCGTTGCGCGACATGGTCGCGAATCATCTTCTGCAACTGGTGACGCTCACCGCGATGGAGCCGCCGGTCGCCTTTGACGCAGACAACGTGCGCGAAGAGAAAGTGCAAGTGTTGAGATCGATCCGTCGTCTGAAGCCGGAGCAGGTCGGTGAGCGCACGGTGCGCGCGCAGTATGAAGGCTACAAGAAAGAAGAAGGAGTCAAACCCAGTTCACAAACTGAGACGTATGCTGCCGTCGAGTTTCAGATCTCAAACTGGCGCTGGTCGGGCGTCCCTTTTTACGTGCGCACCGGAAAACACCTGGGGCGTCAACTCACTGAGATCGCCGTGCACTTGAAGCGCACGCCGCAAGCCTTGTTCGCGCGTACGCCGAAAGAAGAGATCGATCCAAACGTCATCGCGCTGCGTTTGCAACCGAACGAGGGAATCACGGTAAATTTTGGCGCGAAGCGTCCCGGCTTTGAGATGCAGACCGCCATGGTCCACATGGACTTCTGTTACAAATCAGGTTTCGGTGTCGAGTCGCCGGATGCTTATGAGATGTTGTTGCTGGACGTGATGCAGGGTGATGCGACCTTGTTTATTCGCAGTGATGAAGCGGAAGCGCAGTGGCGTTTGATCACGCCAATCGAGGAGGCGTGGGCGAGCTCGGGAGAACCGAAGTTGACGACTTACGCCGCGGGCAGCGATGGTCCAACTGAAGCCGATGATCTACTGATCGGCAAAGGCCACCGCTGGCGCAAACTATCGGAGACAAACGCGGGCTGCGAGTGAAATCCGCATAAATCCGTGTTATCTGTGTCCAAGGCTCGTAACGACGGCGGCTAGCTCGAAACGATCGACAGGCTTCGCGAGATGCACCTGGTAACCTTCGGAAAGCGCCCGCACGCGGTCTTCGGTGCGCGCGTAAGCAGTCAACGCGAGCGCCGGTGTCAACCCTCCGCGTTCCTTCGGTAACGCGCGAACCTTCTTGATCAACCCGTAGCCATCCTCGACCGGCATCCCGATGTCTGCTATCAGCACATCGGGTTTCCAACTCTCCAGAGATTCCAAACCTTCACGCGCCGAGCCGACCGCGACAACTTGCGCGCCGCAACGCTCGAGCATCGTGCTCAAAAGCGATCGCGCATCGACTTCGTCGTCGATAACCAGCACACGCAACCCTGCGCACGATGAAGGTTGGCGATCGCGCGCCTCGAACGCTGCAACTGCCGGTTGCTGTAGCGCCTCAGGCGGATGCTCTTCGTTCCCAGTCATCGCCGGGAATCTAACAATGAACCTCGATCCCTTACCTTCACCCCCACTCTCGGCCCAGGCCGTGCCGCCGTGCAGTTCGACGAGATGCCGGACAATCGCCAGCCCAAGCCCAAGTCCACCGTAGTTTCTCGTCGTCGATCCATCTGCCTGGCGGAAACGATCGAAGACGTGCGGCAAAAAGTCAGACCTGATGCCGACACCGCTATCGCTCACCACGATCTCAACGTGCGAATTGATCCGTTGCAGTGTGACCTGGACCAGTCCGCCCTTGTGAGTAAACTTCACGCCATTGGACAGCAGGTTCCAAACCACTTGCTGCAAACGCTCGCGATCGCCATACACTGGTCCAACCTGCGGTTCGAGCAGCACTTGCAATCGAACACCCTTCGCCCCCGCAGTCGGTCGAATGCTCTCAGCCGCCGCCTCGATCACTGAATGAAGTTGACAGGCGACAAATTCGAGTCGCAGCTTGCCGGTGATGATGCGCGAGACTTCCAGCAGATCATTGATCAACTGGCACTGCGAGTTCGCATTGCGAAAGATCGTTTCGAGTGCCTGGCGTCGATTCTTCGGCTCGACTTCGTCGTGCAACAGCAGGTCGGCCCAACCCATGATCGCCGTTAGCGGCGTGCGCAACTCGTGAGACAGAGTCGAGAGAAATTCATCTTTGACGCGATTCGCGGCTTCAGCTTCCACGCGTGCTTCTTTTTCTCTTTTGAGCGCCTGGCGTCGCTCGGTCGCGTCATGGGCCATGCCGCGTACGATCGGCTTCTCGACACCTTCCGTGCGAAGCGTGTTGTAATACTCCCAAAGCCGCGTCTCGCCGGTCGCGGTTCGCACTTTCATCACGCCGCGCGCCGATCCTTCCGTGGTCACGGTGCGCATGTATTCGTCAAACTGCTCGCGATATTCCGGCAGCAGCCCGTCGCGAATGTTTATGCCAACGAGTGAGTTTTGCGGATAACCCAAAACTCTCGCGGCCCACGGATTGACTGACAAAACGCGACCTTCGAGATCGTGAGTGCAAATCAGTTCGTGACTGTTGTCGACCAGATCGCGGTAACGATCTTCACTGATGCGCAGCGCCGTCTCCGCTTTCTTACGCTCAGTCACGTCATGGACCAGGACAAACTCGGCCGGACGACCGCCAAACGTTAAGCGACTTGAAGTGATGTCGACGTTGATTACCGTGCCGTCTTTCCTGCGATGTCGCCACTCCCCCGCATCTGCAACCTGACCGTTCTCGGAAGCAAGATATGCTTCCAGCAACTTCACATCCTCGGCCGGACGAATGTCTTTGATCGTCATCTCGAGGAACTCTGAACGCGAGTAACCGTAGTGACGCACGGCCGCATCGTTAACGGCGAGAAAGCGAAGCGTCGTCAGATCGTAAACCCACATGGCCTGCGGATTCGCTTCAAACAACAATCGATACTGCGCTTCCGACTTTCGCAGCGCCTCTTCGATGCGCGTCGCGACGGTCACGTCGAGCACGAGCGAAAGCACTGAGATCAACTTGCCCGCTTCGTTGTAGAGGGCGGAGTTGTACCACTCGCAGTGAAGAATCGTTCCGAGTTTCGTGTAGTTGCGATTGCGCGAGATGCCGTGATGTTCTTTGCCCTCGTTCTGGCGATGGCCGACCTGATTGACTACCTCGAGATCATCAGGCACCACAAACTCCCAATCACTGAAACGTTTGCTGAGAACTTCTTCAGCTTTCCAACCGAAAAGCTTCTGCGCGGCGGGCGACCAGCGGAGTACTCTGAACTCGTTGTCCCACTCGATGACTGCGAGTGGCGTGTTTTCAACGTGAAAAGCAAGACGGCGGTCTTCGAGTGCTGAGGCTTCAACGATCTTGCGTTCGGTCACGTCGCGGATGATGGCGACGCCACCGACGACTTCACCTTTCTCGTCGTGACGTGGCGAGTAGTAGCCTTCAAAAAATCCGCTGCAACCGGATTGCGCGATCGTGTAGGGACGATTTTCCGCGACCACGCTGCGGCCGGCGAGGGCCTCACGATAAAATTCGTCTTCGCCAGTTTCTACCAGACAGGGAAACATATCGAACGCGTATTGCCCGAGTACGTGTTCGCGCTTCACGCCCGAGATGCGTTCCATCGCGCGGTTCCAGGTCGTGTAGCGAAACTCGCGATCGAAGGCGATGATGCCGTCAACGTTTGCCTCGAGCAGGCATTTTAGAAACAGGTGTTGTTCTTGGGGTTCGTAAGACATCGGTTTTAAGGAAGACTCTCTGCCCGGTAGAGGAAAAATTTGCGAGACATTTAATCACCCCCGGTGACTATTCGCAAATCATTTGCTTCGCTATTATCTCTGCGGCCCTCTGCGTATCTCGGCGTCCTCTGCGTAAAAACTGACTTTAACGCAGAGGACGCAGAGGGCCGCAGAGGTCGCAGAGAAAACCATGTCTTTCCAACAGGCGCCGCCAGCGTTAGGCAATCAGTATCACGACGATCGCGTGTTGCGGTCGTACCTGACCCGCGTCTTTCCGGCGGGAATACTGAGCCAGATTGAAGATTCGCTCGTGGAAATGGGCCGGCTCGCCGGCGGCGAACTTTACGAGTTGCAACTCGCTGACAGGTTGAACGTGCCCGAGTTGACTCAATGGGACGCATGGGGCAATCGCATCGACAAGATTGAACTGACGCCGTTGTGGCGTGTAGCTGAGCGTATCGCAGCGGAACATGGCGTTGTCGCGACCGCTTACGAGCAACGCCACGGCAGTCTTTCGCGCGTGCATCAATGCGCGCTCGCATACCTCTTCACACCCTCGACTGATATCTACAGTTGTCCTCTCGCGATGACGGATGGCGCAGCACGTACGTTGCTCACGTCCGGCAATCAGGAATTGATTGAACGTGCTGTGCCTCACCTGATCACGCGTGACCCGAAGGAATTTTGGACCGCGGGCCAGTGGATGACTGAACTCACGGGCGGCTCTGACGTTGGTCTTTCGGAGACAGTCGCTAAAGAAGAAGACGGACAGTATCGCTTGTATGGACGCAAATGGTTCACGTCGGCGATCGGTTCTCAGATCGCACTAACGCTCGCGCGACCTGAAGGTAATCCGGCGGGCGGACGTGGCCTCGCACTCTTCTATCTCGAAACGAGAGACGAGCAAGGTCATCCGCGCAACATCCAGATCAATCGTCTCAAAGACAAACTCGGAACGCGCAAAGTTCCGACTGCGGAACTAACACTCGACGGCACACCGGCGCAACCTGTTGCAGGTTTGAGTGATGGTGTGCGCAACATCACGCCGCTGCTGAACGTCACTCGTTTGTGGAACGGCATCAGCGCAGTTTCGCTGATGCGTCGCGGCGTTACGCTCGCTTCTGACTATGCACGTAAACGCGTCGCTTTCGGCGCGCCACTCTCTGAAAAACCTCTGCACCGCGACACACTCGCGGTGATTGAAGCAGAGACGGAAGCGGCGTTCCATCTCGCGTTCTACGTGGCGGAGTTAACGGGCGAAAGCGAGACCGGCAAGATCTCAGCAGACGATGCGTTGCTCTTGCGCGTGCTTACTCCGGTGATGAAGTTAACTACCGGCAAGCAGTCGGTGATGGTGGCGAGTGAAGTGCTCGAGATGTTTGGCGGCGCAGGATACGTCGAAGACACCGGACTCCCAATGCTGTTGCGCGACAGTCAAGTGCTGCCTATCTGGGAAGGAACGACAAACGTGCTCGCGCTCGACACGTTGCGTGTCAAACACGGCTTGAAGCAGATCGAAGTAGCAGTTGCACGTTGTCTGAAGAATATTCGTGACGAGAAACTTTCAGATGCAGCACGCGTCGCAAGATCGGCATTGGACCATGCGACAAGTTGGTTAACAGCCGCGGAACGCGTGGGCCAACCGGCGGTAGAAGCAGGCGCGCGTCGCTTCGCACTCACGCTTGGTCGCACGATGGAATTGGCACTGCTGATCAAGCACGCTCAATGGTCTAACGAACACGAGTCCGCGCGTCGCTTTGCAACCTCTGCCATCGACCTCATCGCTGATAACACAGACTAAATCCGCGTCTTGATTCCGCGTCATCCGTGTTACCATGAGCACCTGCGTCGCAAAACAATCTGCAAAGAAAGGGATATTCTCCATGAATCGGAATAAGCGCTTTTCCCTGCTCGTTCTGAGCCTGATCGTCGCGGCTTCCAGCGCAGTTGCGCAACCAAAGAAGGCGGCGCCGTCCGTAAGGGAATACACCATCGAGCAGTTCATGAACACTGTTCGCATCGGCGGCAGTTCATTCTCCGCTGACGAGAAGTCTCTGCTTTTCTACAGTAATAAGTCGGGGATTTTTAACGTCTACTCCGTCGCGGTGAATGGCGGCGCGCCCTCGCAGTTGACCAATTCAACTAAAGAGAGCACGTTCGGTATCTCTTATTTCCCGAACGACGCGCGCTTCCTGTACACGTACGATCGCGGCGGCAACGAGAACAGTCATCTTTACCTGCGCGAGCTGGACGGCAGTGAACGCGACCTTACGCCCGGCGACAAAACGAAAGCAAACTTCCTCGGCTGGAGTCACGATCGCAAGTCGTTCTTCTTCTCGACGAATGAACGCGACGCGCGCTTCTTCGACATTTTTGAGATGCCGATCGACACGTTCAAACCTTCATTGATCTACAAGGACGAAACGGGTTTTGACTTTGGCGACATCTCGAACGACAAGAAGTTCATCGCGTTTCAAAAGAATGGCGGCTCAACTGCGGATTCCGATATCTATCTTTACAACGCCGCGACCAAAGAGTTGAAAAACATCACGGGGCACACGGGTGATGTGGCGAACAATCCGGAAACGTTCGACGTCGCATCGAAGTATCTCTATTACCTGACCGACAGCGGCAGCGAATTCAAGTATGTGTCGCGTTACGATCTCGCCACTGGCAAGAGCGAGGTGGTTGAGAAAGCGCCGTGGGACGTCTCTTACACTTACTTCTCACGCAACGGAAAATATCGCGTGACCGCAATCAATGAAGACGCGCGCACGAAGATCAAGATTTACGACACTGCGACCGGCAAGCTCGTCAGCCTGCCGCAACTTCCGAACGCGGACATCACCGGCGTCAACATCTCGCCCAGTGAAAAGTTGATGGCGTTTTATCTGAACGGCGACCGCAGTCCGAGCAATCTTTACGTCTACGACTTCGCTACGAAGAAAGCGACTAAGTTGACGGACAGTTTGAATCCGGAGATTAATCCGGCCGACCTCGTCGACTCGCAGGTGATTCGCTACAAGTCGTTCGACGGCGTTCAGATTCCTTCGATCCTTTACAAACCGAAGCAGGCGAGCGCGCAAAGCAAGGTTCCAGCGCTGGTGCTGGTGCATGGTGGACCAGGCGGACAAACGCGTGTCGGTTACAGCCCACTGACGCAGTATCTCGTCAATCATGGTTACGTGATTCTCGGTGTGAACAATCGCGGTTCGAGTGGTTATGGCAAGTCGTTTTTCACGTCAGATGACGGCAAGCACGGCCGCGAAC
>DATEWS010000929.1:0-2870 GCA_035257785.1 Pyrinomonadaceae bacterium | reverse complement strand
TATAGGAGCGCTCCTCGTAGGCCATTCCCATCCGCGCGTCATCAAACTCGAAGCGCGCGAAGTCTTCACCAACGCCAGTGTAGCGGCTCCGGTGCAGCAGTCGTTCGCTGTAGCTGAGATCAGGCCGCGTTGTGCGCACTGTGTAAGGGTTCGTGGAGATGAGCGCGTAACTCCAGACCGACTCATCGGTGCTGGTGCCCGTCGCGCTCACGCGCCGCTCGATCACACCACGGTTGGTCTGGCTGTAAGGCCCGGTGCTGGAGCTAAGGGTCGCAACTTGATTGTAGCGGAAGCGGTCCGTGGCTCCGGTGGTCAGGAGAACTTTGTCAATCTCGCCATAGACGGTGTAGGTGAAACGATAGAACTTACCTGTGGGCAGCACCACTTCAGCGAGCACTACCGGATTAAAGAACGCCGGGTTGCCGAACTGGTCCTGCTCGACGCACACCCTGGTATCGAAACTCGAAGTAAAAAGACTCGGCGAAACGTTCTGGTACGAATTGTGTGCGCACTTGTAATCACCGGAGTAGCGCAGTGACGGCGGCTGCCCTGTTGACGGATCAGGAGTCAGTACGTCCGCGAGATATTTCCAGCGCAGCGTGTAGGTGGCATCAAGACCGCCGACCAACTTCGCGAAGAAGTAAGTCTCGGTGTTCGCCGCTGGATTCGTGGGCAACGGATCGGCGATTACGCGACCCAGCGTGTCGGTCCATTGTCGCGTGCCGGCGTTGTAGCTGAGTGTATTCCCGTTGCGATCTATGTAATTCGTAGCCGTCAGCTCGTTTCCTATGTTGTATGGACCAAACAGATAGCGCGAACCGTCCGGCAGATAAAGCACGCTCGCCGTTCCCGCATTCGACTCGAAGCGCATTCGTGATCCATCCACGGCCTGGAACGTTCCCGTGAAGGGCTCCAGAGGAAAAAGATGAGCCTCGTCGTCGAGCCGCAGTTCGTGCGACGAGCCGTCCGGCATGTGAACGTGGATGCGCTTGATATAGTGATCGCCCACCGTGTTCTGTCCGGGTACGCATACATCCGGGCAGGCGGTGTGACCCTGCCCGTCGTAATACTGGCCCATACCCGTGAACTCGACGCGTGGTGGGTTAAGCGTGCTGGTCCAGCCGGCGGTTGAACGCTCACCGAACTTGACACCGGTCCAGGTCTTGGCCCCGGTGACCGGAGTGTAGTCAACTCCCTGGAAGTCGAGGCGGAGGGCCTTCGAGGAGTAAGTGATCGCGACGGGTAGGCCGTGACCCGCACGGCCGGGGTATGAAGCAAGCGGGATCGATAAGCTCATGCCGAGCGTCGACGGATCAACTCGCAGATCACTGCGCAAAGCGAGGTCGGGTTTATTTTCGGTGTGCTGAATATTTTGCGCGCAGAGCGGCGCAGACCCCAGCGCCAACCAGCAAACGACTAACGTCACTAGTAACGGCAGACGGCGGCAATGTGAAGTACTTATGATCTTTATCACGGAGCATACCTCTTTGGAGTCGCATCAATTCGTTGACTTCATCGACGTGAGACTGATGCAACAGGCGTGGTGAGTCGCACATAAAAACTACAGGCATCAATTAGCCGAGCCGGTGCTCGATAAGGTTGATGGGATACGCGACTTCGCGAGGACCAGTTGAAGGTTTCGGGGGAATTTCTGCGCCGCAGACTACTCCCACATTAGACCACTGTCAACAAAATTTTTTGGACCAAGAAAGACTAACGCGGCTTGAGGATGAGACGTTTGTCGCCGGCACGGCGGGTGACTTGCTCGCGGTCGAAGTATTCGAGAAGGGGGATGGCGTACTTGCGTGAGACACCTGCGAGGTCTTTAAAGGCTGGCACGTCGATCAGGCGATCGGGTTCGTGCTGCGAGGCGTAAGCGTGCAGCTTCGTTCTGAGATCAGCGATCACGTTCGAGTGCATGAACATCTCGCCCTGGACTCGCACGAGCTTCTTTTCCTCGATCAGCAGTTGCAGGAGTTTGCGTGCTTGAGCGCGCTGAGCAGCGGAAACGTTGGCTTTGGTCATCGCATCGTCAAGTGAAGGCGCTTCAACTCCGGCCGTGAGATAAATCTCCTCAATGCCTTTACTCAGCGCGAGATCCTGCTCAGAAAGACCAACACTGTGCTCACTCAAACGCACAATGTCTTTCTCGGAGACGACTTTGCCATCCGCTTCGAGCTTTGCAATGACGCCCGAAAAGACTTCCGGAAACGAACGTGCAAAGACTTTTTCGCGCAACGTCTCGCGTAACATGCCCCGTGCGAGTGGTTCGCGTTTGTGATGTTGCCCCAGTTCAGCGATAACGGCGTCATTAAAACGATCAAAACTTTCGCGCGCGAGGTACACACCGCCTGTTTCAATCACCGCGCCCTGTTTTCTTGCCTCAGACGCGACTGCGTCAAGGACCTCGTTGGCCCAACCAGTCGCGGCCGCGACATCAGCGAGGTGCGCTCCTCGATCACCCGACGCTCGCACAAACCCCGTAAACTTTCCCACTCGATCGTCGTCGCTCAACAATCGCAATATCTCTCGCGCCCGGGCCAGATCGCGCGCGCGATGTCGAATCGCAAACGGATCGAGTATGACGCCACCCGCGATCGTTTCTGCCGGCGAATAACTCCGCAGTATGAACCGGTCGCCGTGCACTGCGACCACCGGCGCCTCCAGTCTCAACTGCGCTAACCCACCTGTACCCGCAGCGATCTGCGATGGACCATCGAGCACTCTCACGCGTCCCAACACTTCCGCGGCGCCAATGTGAAAACGAACTCGCGAACGCGAACGCACCGCGCGCGAAGCGCCCGGCAACACATCGATCCAAACATCGATAACTTGCGTCGGCCGCAAACGACTAGGGGGCGCGAGGACCA
>DATEWS010000928.1:0-7412 GCA_035257785.1 Pyrinomonadaceae bacterium | reverse complement strand
ATGTTGTTGGCGTTGGAATCACCGGTTGCTGCCTGGTAAACGAGGTGGGTTTCTTCAACACACGCCTGCGCCGCAACCGCCAGCATCACTGACGCGACCTGGTCCACCGGCGTGATGTCGAGAATCAGTTTTGGATCGGCCGGGATCTGCGTCTGACCTTTGCGAATCAGAAAGATGATCGGCGCCGTCGTTGTGAAGCCCTCGTTCCAACCGGGAAACGGATACGACATCGCTGACTCGACAATGCTCGGACGCACGATCGCGCGCACAATACCTGTTTCCACCGCGACTAGCTGCTCGCCGAGCGACTTCGTGTAGGTGTAGATGTTGGGCCAACCCCAGTAAGCGGCGCGTTCGACACCGAGATCCGTGAGACGTGTGCGCGTCCAGACTTTTCGTTCGCGAGCGACTGCGAGTCCGAGTGCGTCAGGATCGTCAACGTTGCGTCCTTCTTCTGCCAGGCGCTTGCGCGCGAGTTCGCGGAAACGCGCGGCCATCATCGCGTCGCGGGCTTCGTCGCGAACGCGATCGGCGAGTTTGGCGCAGTCCGCAATCTCCTGGTCCACTGAAAACTGTACGCCCTGCATCTCCGGTTCACGGCGTCGTGGGAAGTAGCCGATAACGTCGTCACCCTCCCAAACTGCGCCGGAGCGATTGCCCGCAACGAAACAAGTCGAGACGTGGACGAGGGCCGGTCGCTTCATCCGGCGCGCGAAAGCGATGACGTTTTGCGTGCCGACGACGTTCGTGCGCAGGCCGCTTTCGAGTGTGGGATTGAAAGTCACGTTACCGGCGGAGTTAATTATTACGTCGATGTCGCCGGCGATCGCTTGCGCCTGTTCTTCGCTGTATCCGAAGTTTGTTTCGGCGATGTCGCCGCCGCGAACGATGACCTTGTCGCGGATGAAACCTTCGAGCGCGCTGCCGTATCGTTCGCGCAGCGGATCAAACGGCGGGGCAGTGACGATGTTGTTCCAGAAGCGATTCTCCGACTCCTCCTGCGACCGCGCACGCACCGTCAGATAGATCTTCCCGACGTTCGGAAAACGATGAAGTAGCATGCTCAGCGTTACCTTGCCGAGGAAGCCCGTGCTTCCGATCAGGAAGATGCGTCGATCTTTGTAAATTTCAGTCGGAGATAATTTCATATCCGCGTACTTCCGTGTAAATCTGCGGCCTATTCCATGTCCGCGATGCCGATCATTGGCTGATGCAGCATCGTGATCTCGGCGGAGTTGCCCATGTAACTGCGAGCCATCGCAATCGCTTCAGTTAAATTGTCTGCACGTTCCCAACCGAGAATTCCCGGCACGTGCGCGTTCTCGGCGCCCGCCGCAATTACGTGGCCGACGTGCTGGCGACCATTTTCACCCCAGTACCACATAAAAAACGGATGCGCACCGTGATACGCGTTACCACGCCGGTACATCTCGACATAGCTCGGATTGTTTGCAAACTCGCGCTCGTACTTCTCACGTAACGTGAATGCATCACGCGTCTCCGGCAGCAGCCGATGGAAAAACTCGATGTAACTCGGGTGAAACTGGTGATCGAAATCGTCGTAACAAGGATGCTGCAGGATCAGCACGCCACCTTTTTTCAGCAGCGGCTTGTTGCGATAGAAGTTGAAGTGATAACCAAGCGCCATCACCTGGACCAGCAGCGGATTCAGGATCGAGTAAACGTTGTAAGGCGAAATATCCGGAATGCCGGTGATCAGAATGTCGCACTGCCCGCGAATCGGAATCGCGTACTGCTCAAAACCTTTCGCCACGATCTTCTCGTGGACCAGCTCTGTCTTGCCGGCGTAACACGCGGTCATCTCATACTGCGACGGGCGCGAGTGCAGCAGTTTGCGACGCGCGGCTCGCGGCAGTTTGCTCATCGTGTAGCGCATCGCTTCAAACTTCATGCGATCGAAAGCAGTGAAGTCGTCTTCGTTGCGCAGCAGGAAGTCCATGTCCGCGCCGTACATCCGGTTGTTGATGGCGGTTTCGATGTGAAAGACGTTTAGTGTTTCGTCGACGATTTTTCCGAGTGGAATGATTTTATGGTTCAGCTCCGAGCGCGCCGGATCCATATAACTGTCGGAATCGCGAATCGTCTGGGGTTCGTGATGCACGCGCAGCGACTCGTAATCGCAGAGTCCGACAGCGACTGACTTGTGCCCACCATCCATCGGTACGAAGTTGATGTTGACGTAGATCAGCAGATCGCTTTCCGCACAGCGACGATTGAGTACGAGTGGATGCTTGTGGCGTGTCTCGCCGATCTTCATGAGACCGTCGGCCCATTCCGCATCGTGGTTGTAGTAACGATCGGGATAGTACTCGTCAAAAATTCTCGGACCGACCATCCGTTTCATTTCCCACTCGGTCATCTTCCGGTGCAGGGAATTGGCGATGATGATGTGAACGTCGTCGACGCCATGTCCGGCGAGCATGTCGCACACGATCTCGAGAATCGTCTGGCGAATGTCGGGCGTCGCCATCGGCGGCAATGGCAAACTGATATCGTCAACAGCGATGGTGACGCGCATGCCCGGCTCGAGTTGTGCAAAGAGCGGATCGCAACCGAGCGGATGATTTAAGGCGTAACGAATCGCAGCCTCGCGATTCGGCAGTCCTTTGATTGATGGATTCGGATAAAGCACGCGCGTTCCGATCGGCAAGTCCTCGAGAATGAAGTCTTCACCCGAGGGCATGATGCGCGGCGCGCTATCGCGATCGATGTAGATTACGGATTCGTGCGTCTTTCGTCGAAGTTGAAGTGCCATGAGAGCTTTATTTACTGTGTGTCTTTTGTGCCTTTTTGTGGCTCATTTCAAGTTAAGTATGGGCCAATCGTGATGCATCGCTGTTTGTCGCAAACGCATGTCGGGATTGACCACCGCCGGGTGACCCACGATGGAAAGCATCGGCAGGTCGCTCATGCTGTCGGTATAAGCATATGAGTCGCTGAGGCTGATGCCTTCACGCTCTGTGTAAGTTCGAATCCACGAGGCCTTAGTTGCAGCAGCCATGACGGGCGGCAACAAACGACCCGTCGCCATGCCATTCACAAACTCCAGTCGATTGGTGACGTACTCCGTAATCCCCAAATGCTCCATCAACGGCTTGACGGAGAGATCCAGCGCGCCGGTTATCACTACTTGCCGCAACCCTAACTTCCGAGATTGGTCGATCAGCTCATAAGTACCTGGAAAGACCGCAGGCTTGATGACTTCTTCAAACAAGTCCTGCGCAAAATAGCGGAGCCGGTCCTCGGATTGTCCCTTGTAGCGTTTGAAGTAGAGGTCGTTGAAGACTTTGCGGCTGTACTGGTCGGTCACCGCAAACAGCGGCAGGCTCAAAAACGTTGTTGCACTCTTCTTGAAGCTGTCTATCAGGCCCTGCTGACGCCGCGCGTAGAAAGAGAGGGTGTGCACCAGATTTGTGCTTACTAAAGTGCCTTCAAGATCGTAGAATGCTGCCCCAGCCAAGCTCTCCTCCAGCGATGTTGCGGTCTGATAGGCGGACGTTTACCCTAAACTGAAGGCCACTATACCGCATTCGCAGAATTTTAGATAACCAGAAGCAAAAGTATTACAAACTGTATAGCGACACTAGACAATCAGAGGCTAATTGATGATAAACCTGAGAAAAAACCGGGAAATTTGGGGTTCGGCAATGTTCGCTTCCGCACTGATTTCGGTGGCGTTAGGCGGGCTGGCCTGTCACCGCGGAGCGTCTGACACGCTATCGAGTACGGGCAGTGCTGACGCGAAGATGGCTACGGACAAGATCGCCGAGGCGGAACCGCTGTATGAGGGACGGGAGGATATGACCAAGGCCCGTTTGGCGGTGACCACGCTCCGGCAGGCTCACGCGGCCGACTACGGCAACTACGAAGCCGCGTGGAAGCTGTCGCGGGCGGCCTTTTACATTGCGGACCGCACCGATAACGAGACCGAACGCGACAATATGTTTCGCGAGGGCACGGAGGCCGGAAAGGCCGCGGCTGCGTTACAACCCAACAAACCCGATGGGCACTTCTGGCTTGGGGCGAACTACGGCGGCACCGCCGCACACAGCACGCTTTCGAATCTTTCCAGTTTCACTGACATCAAGACCGAGATGGAAACGGTGCTGAAGCTGGACGAGGGCTATCAGGGCTACAGTGCTTATATCGGTCTCGGCCGGCTCTATCTCAGCGCTCCCAGGGTACTGGGCGGAGATGTTTCGAAGGCGATTGAGTACCTGGAAAAAGGAGTGAAACTGAATCCAAACAACACGGTGATGCGCTACTACCTCGCCGAGGCGTATGAAACTGCCAATCGTGATTCAGACGCGAAGAAGCAGATCGAAACGATTATGACGACAACTCCCGATCCGAAGTACACGGCCGAACACAAGGATGCAGTCGCGAAGGCGAAGAAGCTTCAGGAAAAAATCGGCGCGAATTTACACGGCTAAACACGGATCTAATCCGCATCAATCCGCGTCATCCGTGTTACGGTTTGGCCAGACGCTTTATCTCTTCAAGAGTACGTTTGTGCTGTTCGAGTTTCTGACCCGCTTCGCCGAGTTTTCCTTGTGAAGTGAGGCGCTGGTAATCCTCAAACTCCTGTATAGCCCGATTCACGAGTTGCTGTAGATCCTGAGTTGGCGTGGTTGTAGGTGTCGGCTGTGTTAGACCAGTACTCGGACCAGCCTCCGGAGGAGCAGCAGCAGCTTTCGCCGCCGTTTCACCAAACAGACTATTCATCGCTTCGGAGAACGATTGTCCATAACCAAGTTTTTCCTGAGTCGCCAACACTACCAAACGCAACTCAGGCATCGGACTGCGCTGCGCCTGGAGATATACAGGCTCAACAAACATTAGCGAACGTCCAATCGGTATCACTAACAAATGTCCGCGTATTACGCGCGAGCCTTGTTGATTCCAAAGCGTGAACTGGCCTGACAGCTGCGCGTTCTGATCGATCCGAGCTTCAATCTGAACAGGACCATCGATTAGTCTTGATTTCGGGAAGTTGTAAACGAGCAGTTTGCCGTAGTGCTCACCATCACACCGGCCTGCCATCCAACCGATCATGTTGTTTCGGCTAGCGGGCGTGAACGGCAGAATAAATACAAACTCATTTTTCTGTTGCTCACCCGGCAACTGCATCAACACGAAATAAGGATCGATCGGCTCGCTTTGTTTCTTACCCTCATCGTCGACCGTGATCTGTTGCGCAATGCTCCAAACGTCCTCGCGCTGAAAAAAGACTTTCGGATTCTGCGTGTGGTAAAGACCATAAACTTCGCCCTGCGCGCGCACTAACGTTTCCGGATAACGAACGTGCGCTCGCAGATCCGCGGGCATTTGATTCGCGTCCTTAAACAAATTGGGAAAGATTCGCTGGTAGGCGGCGATGATCGGATCCTTATTGTCGAACACGTAGAAGTTTGCGGTCCCGTTGTAGGCGTCGATCACGACTTTGACGCTGTTGCGAATGTAATTGAGCGAGTTGCCGGCGACGTCGTGATGTCGCGAGTAAGGATAGTAATCCGACTCGGTAAAACCATCGATTATCCAGAAGAGTCGTCCCTCACTCGAGACGACGATGTAAGCATCTTTGTCGTAAGTCAGAAACGGCGCCACACCATTCACAATGTCGCGAATGTTTCGATTGATCAGAACGTGGCTGTCACTGGTTACGGCATTCGAAAAAGGAAGCTTCGAAAGATCGCCAATCGCCCAAGCCAGCATCATGCGACGCAAACGATTTCCGATGCGAATGCCGCCGGTTCCCTGGTAAGTGGTAGTGGCGTTTGTGTCGCCTTGCGGATAGTCAAACTCGCTCTGCTGCGTCTTCACATAAACGTAGCGGTCGGTGAGTTCGCCGTAATAGATCTCGGGACGAGTTACCTTGATGTCCGCTGCGCCTGCCTGAACCGGCATGTCCGATAAAACAAACTGCGGCAAGCCTTCCGGTGTGAAACCGTTGGACGTGTTCATCGTCACGCCGTAGCCGTGCGTGTAGATCAGCCGTTCATTGACCCAGTTGTTCAAAGACGGAAGCTTGGCGTCGTTCAGCTCGCGCGGCGCGATCATCATCTGGCGCGTTTGACCGCCGACTACATAACGATCGACGTCGACGTCGGGAAAGTCGTAATAAGTGCGAATCGCTTGTATCTGGCGCAGTGTGTCCTGCAGTGCTCGCCAGTCCCAGAGACGAATGTTGTCGAGGCTTTCGCGATTGTTGGGCAGGTCAAGTGCTTCGACGGAATTCTCTGCCTGGTAGTCGCGCAGTTCGATCTGATCCAATCCAAAACCCTTGCGCGTCCATTCGATGTTGTAGGTTATGTACGGAGTCTCGCGATCGAGCTCGTTTGGCTTGACGATAAAACTCTGGATGTAAGAAGGGATCAGGAGGACAGCAATGATGTAGGTTGCGACGGGCAGTGCGATCGCTACCAATAGTAGGCTAAAGCGTCGCAACGCGAATGCATTCACCAGCAGGATGATTGCTGCAACAATCAGCACGACCGACAGGATCAGCAGCGCCGGAAGCGTGTAGTGCGCTTCGGTGTAAGTGACCCCGGAGAACGTCGGATGATCCTCCCAGAGAAAAGGAAACCGCGACAGATACGTGCGCCAGCTCAGCACCAGTAAAAATAGTGCGAGTGCGCAACAAACAGCCCTGAATGCAGCTCCCGACGACCAGCGTACGCTCGGCTTCAGCACTGTTTGCGGCAGTCCCAACAACGAATACGCAACCGCGGCGCAGAGAATGATGAACGTCACGCCGAGCAACCACGAGCTAAGCAAATCGTAAAACGGCAGCGAGAAGAGATAAAAGCTGAGCGACTTGCCAAAAACCGGATCGTAGCTGGTTGACGCCGGCTGGTTCGAGAAGAGTGCAAACTGGCGCCAGTGTTCTTTCAAATTGAATCCATAGATCAGTCCAAACAACGCGGAGACGATCCAACCGAGTGGGCGAATGAACTTCGCGGGTGAGAATTGAAATGGTTGGTTGTTGAGAATGATGGTGCGATTCTCGAATGCAACCGCGCCGAAGAGTCGTTGAAAGAGCAGAAAAGTCGCGCTCAGTAGAAGGGCGGTGAGTACCGCTGAACCTGCGAACAGCGCGAGCTTGAGTTTGAAGATGTACCAGTAAACTGACGAGTAGCCGAGCGAGTCGAACCACAACGCGGAGATATAGACGGAAAGAATGCGTGAAAACGACAGAAACAGCAGGAGAGCGGCAACAACGATCCAGATCTTCCAACGCCGTCGCCTCGGTGGTCCAACTTCGATCACTTTCGCGTCGCGGGGGATTTTGCTCACGCGTGTATTCTGCCACAGATAAACACGGATTACACGGCTCGTGTATAATCGACGCTGATGCTGACGCCAGAGACAGTTCTACAAGGCCGGTATCG
>DATEWS010000927.1:0-3475 GCA_035257785.1 Pyrinomonadaceae bacterium | reverse complement strand
GTCGCCGCAATCCTTCTCGCCGCCGGTCAATCAAGACGCATGGGCGCGTTCAAGCCTCTCCTTCCCTTCGGCGACAAGACCGTTATCGAAAAGTGTCTCGACTACCTGGAACAAGGCGGCGTTGAAACAATTGTCGTCGTCCTGGGCCATCGCGCTGACGAAGTGCGCGAGAAGCTAACGGGGCGTTCGGTGATCTTTGCACTCAACCCCGATCCAAACAGCGAAATGGGAGCTTCAATCGCAGCCGGCGTAAAAGCAGTTCCCGAGGAATGCAAAGCAACTCTGATCGCACTCGTCGATCACCCCGCAGTTCCAGCGACAGTAGTTTCCACACTGATTCAAAACTGGCAGCAAGGCTCTCGCTTGATAATCCCAACCTGGAACGGTCGTGGCGGTCATCCCGTCCTGGTCGATGTCCATTTCAAACCGGAGTTGCTGAACCTCGACGCCAGCGGCGGGCTGCGAACGCTTTTCGACGCCCATCAAACCGAGGTCGAGCGTGTGCCAGTCGACTCGCCCTTCATTGCCCGCGACATGGATACGTGGGATGATTACCTCACGCTGCACCACGAAGTTACAGGAAAACCGGCACCTGAGCCGCCGCGGCCACGGACCAACGAAACTCTGGACGCATTCATCTAATGCACAAGTCGAGCGCCTCGGCGCTCGCAAAGGAGAGAGATGGTTCCAAATACTGTAATACGGGTCCTGGCCGGATTGCTCATTTTGCTGGCCACTTGCGTCACTTTCGCGCAGAACCCGACCAACCAGCGGGTTGACTTTTCACTGCGCTCGACTGACGGTCAAACGGTGACGTCCGAAAGTCTGAAGGGCGAGATCGTCGTGCTGGCGTTTGGCGCCTCGTGGTTACCCCTATCTCGAACGCAACTCCAGGGCGTCCGCAAGCTTGCTGACGATTACAGCAATCGCGGCGTCGTAGTCTACTGGGTCAGCACCGAGTCGGATGATCCTAAGTCCAAAAACTTTGCGAGCGACGAGCAGTTACGCAACTTCTCGCAGAAGTATGGCTTGAAAGTCACTGTGCTTAGAGATCACGATGGTGTAGTGTCGAAAAAGTTTGGCGTGGACCAGCTTCCGTCGATCGTGATTCTCGACAAAGAAGGAAACATGTCGGGTGGTCCAATCGGGGGACTCGATCCCAACGGCAATCTCGCAAATCAACTCGCCTCTCGACTAGACAAGCTGCTGTAAAAAAATCGAGCGGATCTGTTAACCTGTCCTCACAATGTCGTTCAAGTTAATTAATCCCGAGGCTCTTGGTGCGCCAAGTGGTTATTCACACGGTGTGCTTGTAGAGGGTGGCGGCAAACTGCTTTTTATTGCCGGCCAGATCGCCTGGGACCAAAACCAAAAGATCGTTAGCGACGACTTCGTCGAGCAATTCGATAAGGCGTTGGCGAACGTAATCGCAGTGCTTAAAGCTGCTGGAGGGGAATCGCAGGACATCACTAGATTCGTGGTCTATGTAACGAACAAGCACGAGTATCTGGCGCAAACCAAAGCAGTTGGTGAGCGGTACCGGAAACACATGGGAAGACATTTTCCCGCGATGGTGCTGGTCCAGGTTGCGGGTCTGCTCGACGATGCGGCGAAAGTAGAAATCGAAGCGATGGCGGTGATATGAATCAACCAACTTCCTTTCTCTACGAACAGGACGAAGACGGCATCGCGACGATCACGTTGAACCGGCCCGCACGCCTGAACGCACTGACGTTTGAAGTCTATCGTGAATTGACCGACACATTCGCAGCACTGCGCGATGAGAGTTCGGTGCGCGTGGTTGTGATTACTGGCAGTGGCAGAGCGTTCTGCTCTGGTGGGGATGTGCACGACATCATTGGCGAGCTCTTCAGCCGCAACATGGAAGGACTGCTCGAGTTTACTCGCATGACTTGTGAGCTCATCCAAAACATTCGCCTGCTTCCGAAACCCGTCATTGCCAGTCTAAATGGAACTACTGCCGGCGCCGGCGCTTGTATTGCACTTGCTTCAGACATTCGCATTGCAAGCGAAGAAGCGAAGATCGCGTTTCTGTTTGTGAAGGTGGGACTCGCAGGCACGGACATGGCAGCGTCGTATCTCCTGCCACGCGTGATTGGACTCTCGAAGGCGACGGAGATGCTCTTCACTGGAGATTTCGTTAGCGCGAAAGACGCTGAACGCATCGGGCTGTACAATCGCGTGGTTCCCGCGGCAGAGCTAAAGAATGCGACAAGTGATTTCGCACGCAAACTCGCGCGCGGTCCTGCGTTCGCACTCGGCAAAACTAAAGAGATGCTAAATCGCGAGTTGGATATGGACTTGCTGGCCGCGTTGGAAAGCGAAGCGCAGGCCCAGGCGATCTGCATGCAGCACCCGGATTATCGCGAAGCCTACGAAGCGTTCGTGGCCAAACGAGAAGCGAAGTTTAAGTGACGATGGACCGCCTGATCTCCCAACTTCCCTTTTTTACTGAAGAACACCGCAATCTTGCGCTAAGCGTGGCACAGTTTGTCGCGCAGGAAATCGAGCCACGCGCAGCGGTTGAAGAGGACATTGAAGATCTCGCGAGAGACTTTGTACATCTCCTCGCAGGCGCCGGACTTTTGACATATGCGGTCGCTGAGTCGAAGCTCGACATTCGCGCGCTCTGTTTGATTCGTGAAGAGCTCGCCTACTCTTCCGCGCTCGCCGACCTCGCATTCGTCATGCAGGGGCTCGGCACTTACGCGATTGCTCGCGCCGCGCCGGATCACGTGCGTGACTTCTGGCTCGCCCGCGCCGCTCGCGGAAAAGCGATCGCCGCCTTCGCCCTAACAGAGCCAAACGCCGGCTCTGACGTGGCCGCAATTCAAACAACTGCGCGCCGTGATGGTGAAACTTACGTTATCGACGGACGCAAGCGATTTATTTCAAATGCAGGCATCGCTGATTTCTATCTTGTCTTTGCGAAGACTGGAACGCGCGACGATGGTCGTCCGGTGATCTCCGCATTCGTCGTTGGTTCGAAGATGCAGGGGTTTAGGGTTGTCGAACGAACGCCGTTGATCGGGCCACATCCCATCGGTGAGATCGCATTCGATCAGTGTCGCGTGCCTGCGGAAGACATGGTGGGAAGTGAAGGCGACGGCTTCAAACTCGCAATGGAAACCATGGACACGTTTCGCGCGAGCGTCGGAGCGGCCGCGTGCGGCATGGCCAGACGCGCGTTGGACCATGCAGTTCGTTATTCGTCAAATCGCAAACAGTTTGGACGCTTGTTGTGCGAACATCAACTGGTCCAGGCCAAACTCGCGGACATGATCACGGAGCTTGACGCCGCGCGCCTGCTCGTGTATCGCGCCGCTTATGCGAAAGATAACGGCGCGAATCGAATCACACGCGAGGCGAGCGAGGCAAAGTTGTTCGCTACCGAAGCTGCAAACCGCATCATCGACAGCGCCGTTCAAATTCACGGGGGCTCCGGCCTCGTGAG
>DATEWS010000926.1:0-3967 GCA_035257785.1 Pyrinomonadaceae bacterium | reverse complement strand
TTAGTGGCCGCCGCCAGATCAGAAAGTCCCTGGCCTGACGGTGCGAAATCAGCACGTTGGCCCAGACCGGTTCCAGCGCTATCGGTACTGCCGAAAATGCTGTACGGCGTTCCAGTTTGTGATTGAACGATGCCGGACATGGTCCAATTACCCAGGAACCGATCGAGCGTCCTGTTCTCGAACCGCAGCGGCAGATCGTAAATGAAATTGAGGACAAAGCGGTGGCGGACGTCAAAACCAGAGTTACCTCTTTCCGGTGCGCTGAAGCCACCGGCAAAGCCGGACGAGTCACGTGGCAAGCCACGTTCACTGGTGCCGTCTGGTCCACTACCTGGTACGAGTCCGTCTGCTGAGTCATCAATTGAATGGCTCCACGCATAGACGGCCTGAATCTGTCCGGTACCGAACTCTTTGTTCGTTAGCGTCTTGGTCAATCTCAATTGCATTGAATTGAATGTCGACTGTCCCAGGGCCAGGTTCAGGAAAATCGGATTGAATGCGGTGTTAAGCACGCCGTTCAAGAAATTCGTGCGCGTGCTGGTTGGATTAATCTGTCTGCTCAAATTACGGATTGCATTCACGCGGGCTACGCTTGGCAGCGCACCGCTGATGTTACGAAGCTGGTCCACACCATGAGAACCAACATAGTCCGCTTCAAGCAGGAATAGATGGCCCAACTCGCGTTGGATTCCGAAATTCCAGCTTTGCGTATAAGGCGTCGCAAACTTCGACTGGAACTGGTTATTCCCTGGCAGCGCGAAAATGACCGGCACAAGCTCGTCACCATTGAATGCAAAGGGACTCGTCTCCTGTGTCGGAACACGCGGTAGACGGCCGTTCACAAGTAGCGGGCTCTCGTCAAAGGCACCTCCAGTGAAGCCATTCGCTCCGAGGAAATCAAAGAAGAACGCAAAATCTCTTTGGAACGGAGGATTCGCGCTCGAGTTGCTGAACAGATTAGTAAACACACGATCGTAGAACACTCCATAGCCACCGCGGATAGACATCTTCGTTGGACCACCGGTGAGCTTGGAGATCCAGCCGCTGTTCCAGGCCGGACTGTAATTGAATCCGAATCGTGGGGCGAAGTTATTGTAGTCGTTCTGCCACAGACTCTGATTCGGGTTTGGAGAGTTTTTGCCTACCAGCTTGAATTCGAATCCGCCAGTCGGCTGAAATCCGCTGGGATCCTGATCGACGAGAGTAGACATCTGGCCGTTTACTTCATACGGAACACCGTTGTAGTCCCAGCGTAAGCCGTAATTCAACGTGAAGTTTGGTCTAACTCGCCAGGTGTCCTGGAAATAGATTCCGGATTCGCGCACGCGGTAACCACGATAGTCCTGGTCTACGCGTACGGCATCGTTGTTAAAGAACTGCGACTGGCTCTGTGAACCAAAGAATCCGTACAGCAGACTCGCGAAGTTCTGTAACTGACCTCCAACACCCGTTGTCGGTATCGGATTTCCTTGACTGTCCTGCAGGAATGAGACACCGAACTGCGCCGTATTGAAACTGATCGTTTCACTACGACCGAAGTTGCTGGCGCCATTCGAGTAGACCCAGCGTTGCTCAAAACCGCCGCGAAACGTATGTGAACCCTTTACCCACGTCAGGTTGTCACCGAGAACGGTCGTGCCGGTAAAGCGGAACTGGCTGTCAAACGCACCGATGCCATCAATCGTGCCGCCAACGAGGCTTACAAGTTCTCCGTTTGGACCACCGAACGGTTGCGGGTGATTATCGATTCCACCAGCAGCAAAGGCTGCCAAAATCGCATCGTAAGGACCACGACCGGCGCCACCATCGCCTGGGCCATTGAAGATAGCCTCGATACGGTTGCCGCCAAAGCGCAGCTCGTTCACGATGTTGGGTGTCAAGGTTGAGGTAAGGTTCAAGCTAAGCACGTAGCTCTTTTGCGGAGTGCGGCTCGAGTCGCCCAAACCGGGAAAAGTCTCCGGAAACAGATCGAACTCACCGCTGCTGGTGTTGAAGCTTCCAGTCAAGCTGTGTTTTTCAGTCAATTTCCAGTCAACACGTGAGGCGGTTGTATTGACCTCGAATCTGTTCGGAGCCGAGAACCTGAACAAATCGAAAACGCCCGGGAGAATTCCCTGACCCGGAACGTTGCCGAGCGGATACAGGTTTAGGAACTGTTGCAGGCCCGGGTTTATTGCCAGGTTACCTCCCGGCAGAACCGCACCACAGTCCACGGGATCAACTCCAAACAAATCGCAGATACCTTGTGCGCTGCGATTGTTCGCTCCGCCTTGTCTTATGTCGAGGGTACCTAAAGAAGTGCCCGTCGGGAAAATTCCAAGGCGTGCTTGCGCAGATGGCACATCACGATTCACCGTGAACGAACTCAGCGAACGATCGCCTTCATAGTTGAAGAAGAAGAACGCTTTGTCTTTAAAGATTGGTCCGCCAATCGAGCCACCAAACTGCTTGCGCTGAAGCGGTTGCCTCTCGGCATCAAAGAAGTTGCGCGCTGCGAATCTCTGCGAGCGGTAGTACATGTACGCGCCGCCGTGGAAATCATTCGTACCATTCTTCGTGGCTACGTTGATGATCGCACCGGTGTTACGTCCAAACTCCGCGTTGAAGTTGCTGGTCAGAACACGAAATTCCTGAGTCGCATCGATGTTTGGTGTTGCAGCGCCGCCGGCGATGCCGGGGACGTCAGCGTCGTTGTTATCGATACCATCAACTAAAAAGTTGTTGTTTCGTTCGCGCTGACCGTTAACGCTGAAGCCGCCAAGAGAGGTCGCAGTTTGAGTGACGCCAGGCGCCAGCAAAATGAGACCGTTCGGGTCACGACTCAGCAATGGGAGATCCATGATCTTCTTGTTGTCGATCAAGGTCGAGAGTTGCTGATCGTTGGTGTTAAGTTGTGTCGAGACATCAGTGGCAGTGGTAACGACGACCGTAGCAGTCGCTCCGCCGACTGGCAGCGCGATGTTTGCTTCGGTGGTGAATGACACTGACACCTGAACGTCTTTCGCAGTGCCGGGGCCGAAGCCAGTAGCAGTTGCGGTTACCGTGTAGGTGCCTACCGGAAGATTAGTGATGTTGTAAGTGCCGGCATCAGAGGTCGTGGTAGATCGCTTTTCACCGGTCTGAGCATTAACCGCTTCGACCGTAGCGCCGGCAACAAGGCCGCCATTGGGATCGGCCACTGCGCCTTTGATATTCCCCGTGGCCTGAGCAAAACAATAACTTGTGGCGCTGATAATTATCGTAAGGCATAAGAAAGCCCGCGCCAAACTATTGAGCATATGCTTCTCCTTTTCAAAAACGAACTGAGTATTTTCGATCGGATCCGGGGAGACTTGACCGATTGTCTCGGGTCGACTGCGGTTAAAAAGGAAACCAACGTTGATTTCGCTTACTGGGCTAAATTTCCAACATTGACTTACCTCCATCACTGGGTCAGATCGCGGTGTTCACAACTTGTGAGTACAGACTGACCCGTGCAGGGACACGTAGTTTCAGACGCTTTTCGGTAGGCAACCTCCATTCCATCGGAAAATACCTTTTCTAGAAAGGCTTTCTGGTCCACTCTTCCTCATTCTTTACCAGCGTGAATCCATGCCGCTAAAGAATTATCCATGAATTTGGAATAACAACGTTCGTCGTCGCAGCTATTGAAAATTCTCCATTAATGCACACGTTCATTTTTATAGATCTATTGCACATTTATGTGGACGGCGCGCTGCTGCTTGGGCGAGTTTGGATTGAGAGATGAGGCAGTGATCACGCTGTTATTCAAACCCGCGGCGCATTGGCGGAAGACCCATCGCTTGACGCCAGGCGGAGAGTTGGCCGATGTGATTTGCTGTGTGTCCAATCAACACTTGTGTGAGTGCGTGGCGGATCGTTGGGAAGACAGGACGATATGATTCAACCGGGAATGGCTGGTCCACCTGCGAAGCGTCGAGCTGCTTGACTGCGTGAGTCATACGCG
>DATEWS010000925.1:0-4854 GCA_035257785.1 Pyrinomonadaceae bacterium | reverse complement strand
TTCGCGCGCGGCCGCGCCCGATGGACGCTGCGGCACCTGAATCGTTCTCGTTAACGACTCCGGGTTGAATTGGAAGATGACGACGTTAGGCAGTGGTCCAAGAAAGTCACTGCCGTACTCGATCATCGCTCCGCGCATCAGGAAAGGCATCGTTTATGAACTCCTATTCTCTGTGCCTTAATTGATCGGGCAATCTGCTTTGCGATTCCCGATCCGGCTTGTGTTGTCCCCGCATCGACCTCGCTGATCCGCACGTTTCCTTTCATCCCGTCGAGCGCTCCCAGCTCATTCAGCAATTCATGACCAAGATCACTCACCGCGGCGCGCGCCCTTCGCGCATCGATGCCTCGCATGCGAATCTGCAAACGCTCGATATGAATGTCGCGCTTACTCACGTTCCAACCCCTCCACTAACGACGCGTACGCGCCGTACTGTTCCAAACTCAAACTGCGGTTCATCTTGTCGAACTCTCTTTTCACCGCAACGATCACTTCCTTCATCCTCAGTTGATTCTTCGATCCATCCGCGCACTGCAAACAGGCATTGAAAACAATCGAACGAATGTTTCCACCCGAAAGCGGAAACTGTTCGGCAAGAAACTCAAATTCGAGCTGCGAACTGTCGGCGTGTTCGGGGACAACCTGCCTCCAGATCTTCTTTCGCTCCTCGGCATCGGGAAGCGGAAAGTCGACGATGTAGCGCAGGCGACGTAGAAACGCTTCATCGAGATCTTTCTTTCGATTCGTCGCGAGGATCGCGAGTCCTTTGAAACGCTCCATTCGCTCGAGCAGGTAACTGATCTCGAGATTAGCGTAACGATCGTGCGCGTCGCTGACTTCAGTGCGGCGTCCGAAGAGTGAATCGGCTTCGTCGAAGAACAGGATCATGTCCGACACGTCAGCCACGTCGAACACACGCTTGAGGTTCTTCTCAGTCTCGCCGATGTACTTGTTGACAACCTGCGAGAGATCGATGCGATACATCGGCAGGTCGAGTTTGATGGCGAGGATTTCCGCGCCCATCGTCTTGCCGGTGCCCGGCGGGCCGGCAAAGAGAACGGAGATACCGCTTTCATTCCAAACCTTTCCGGTGCCCCAACCGTAGTGCACCTCGGTGAGCGACTGCATCGCCTTGAGAATCTCGTCGAAGAGAAGGCTTTGTTTGTGTGGGAGGATGAGCTCTTCGTTGTTGAAACGTGGCGTGATGCGCGTCGCGAGTTCGCCGATGTCCGTATCGAGTTCGGCGCGACACGCGGCCACGAGATCCTTCGCCGTGATCGCGGTCTGTAGTTCTTTCAACTCGGCGCAGATGGCGCGAATCGTCTGTTTCTCGAAACGAAAGCGACGCGCGCATTCGGCGATGTCGGGTTCGAGCGCCGCGCTGTGTTCACCCAAACGTTCGCGCCAGCACTCGAGTCGTTCGTGATACGAAACAGGAGGCAGAACAACCGCGGGCAGAAGTAGATCCTGCGGCAAGGATGACAATAGGTTCCGCTCTTTGAGTGCAATAAAGAGTGTGGCTGGAATGCTCGACGACGGAAGTGCGTGATGGCCCTTGTGCTTATCGTTGTGCGCGCACGCGGAGGGTTCTTTGTCGAGATAAAGGTACGCATCTTTCAGCCAGCAGACAGTGGCGAGAGCGTTGAGGTAATCGACGTCCTCTGCTGCCGCGGCGTCGCCGGTGAACCTGACCAACTCTTTTTTGTTGAGCTCGGCGATCTGGGCGACGGTTTCGAGTGGTGTCCCGGCCCCGATTACGGGGACAACGCGCAATGAGTTGGCGGCGGTGCTGCGCAATCGCAAAGTTGATAGATGTGCGGTGTCACTGAACTCGGATGCCGTGCCGGCAAATGATTCGAGGCCATGTGGAAAGGACGTGTTCGGAAAAAGGAGCTGAAGAGCGACGAGTGACGGCACGGTGATTGGCGCGTTCCAGCTTGTTTCTGAGAAGCGGATCAGGCCGTAACGAAACAGTGGATGCGCAGGATCGGCGATAGACAAAACTTCTTCGGGTTCGTCCCATAACTTCTGCGCCAGTGCGAGTGTCGGCAACAGCTTGTTCTGATCGTTCAAACAACAAGCGATGACACTTCCCATGTTCGCATCGAACGCCGCGCTCAACGCCAGGGCAAGGATGAAGCTCGCCACCTCCGGCAACTCCAACTCATCCACGACCCAACCAAAAGAACCACGTGCTGGAGCTTCATCAGACACGAACGACCGCTCCTGATTGAGTTGATCGGTGAGATAACGGGCGGTCTGATCAGTCAGGAAAAAGTCCTGTTTCTCTCCGTAAAAGCGACTGAGATCGAGAATCGTGGAGAGCTTGTCCGCATAAGGCGGCAACATCGCGAAGTCAGCCGGCTGTTGCAAGCCTCGCTCGTGCCAGCACCACGCCACTTCCCTGCGCAGGCGGATCGTCACCTGTCGCATCCAGTAGTTGGCGCGCGCGTCTGCTGCACGCAAATCCGGCGTGAACGTCACAAACTCTTTCTGCTCGGCAACTGATTGCATCAGGTCAAATCAACTAACAGACTCTGTCGCGCCTGTTGTCCGTTGACGCGATAGAGAACGAGATACTGTCCGGGCGGCACCGCGTCAGGCTTTTGCATCGCGAATCTTTTTTGTGTTTGGCGCGCGCCGGGTGGCGAAGTGTCCGCTAAATCGTCGAACAGTTTTATGGTCGCGCCGTCTTTGAAAAGCGCGAGATAGAAATCATCGTTGTCGTTTGCGCCCAATAACTTTCCGGTGATGTCGAGCGTAGCGAAACTCCAGCCCAGCGGAGGCGGAGCAGTAGTTACATGATCCACAGCGCCGAAGATCGTGGCCGTGTCGAGCACCGGCACGAGGTTTCCGACCAGCAAATTGCTTTGTCGTTTGCGTCCCGTGGAAAGCAGTTGCGAAACCGACACCGGTAAACTGCCGGCGGAGATCGTGTTGCCGTTTGCGATGTCTTCGCGAACGACAAACTCGAGATGATCCGGTTGCTGCATCGTCACCGGCAGTTCAACGGGTCCAAGTTGCACCGACAGGTTCGAGAGATGCAGATCGGTGCCGAAGATTGTGACGGTCGATCCGAGTTCAAAACTAACCGGCGAGATTTCCGTGATGGTTGGTCCCATCGAAGGCAGCACTGGTATATGCACGCCTGCGAGACCGATTGTTATCGGCGGCGCGGTCGTGTAGTCGACGCCGACGAGTTGTGCGTAGTGAGGAAGATCAGCCGGAGCAATCATCACGGGGCGCACCTGGAACGCGACTGACACGCGATACTTTTCATCGGAACCCTGCATGATCTTCGAGAGCAACTCCGATGGCGTGTCGTCAAAACTGATCTTCAGGTCTTCAGGGTTGTCGCTGAGTGCTTCGAGTAAAGGTCCGGGTAAGCCGGGTGTGAGCGGAAACAGACTCAACTCCTGAAGCGCTCGAATGCCCGCGCCGAGGTGTTCGTAAGCAATCAGCGACTCGCTCGTCTTTCCATCGGAGTCGAATGCGGTCAGCAGGTACTTCAGCACCAGCCACACTGCGGCCGGCTGGCCTTCGTCGAGCGAAACGTTTTTTAAGTGACCGTCAAATTCAACTTCATACAGGAAAATATTCAGCCGGTTGCCGGCCGCAGAATTTGGCGGCTCGGGCCGGCCAACTGAAATGCTGAGACCGGTGCGACTATTCAGACGTTGAGAAATCGCATCCGTGATGGCGCCGATCGCCTTGCCTGTTCTCGCGAGTGCCATTTGCGCAATTCCTCACCAGCTTCTCAGGTAGTAACGGCTCAAGCTGGTCGGCTCATGCCGTGTTTGCGGTTGCGGTGGAGGAGCGCTGGGAGGTGGGGCAACCACCGTCGCCGCCGCGCGATTAGGCTCTTCGATCACGATGCTGATGTTGCCGATCGACAGGTTCATGTCGTGAACGTCGATCTGTTCGCGCGACTCCGGTTGAGCAGTTGGGATCGACTCACGCGCGACAGTAAACGCAACACTTTCAGATTGCGGATCAGTCCACGACACGTGTGTTTCAGAAACGCTGTGGTCGTCAGGCATGGGCGACGCAGCCACCCACGCCCGAACCTCACGCAGGTATTGACGCACCAGCACTTCACGTTCGACGGGATCAGTAATTTCAACTTCGCTTACTTCGTGAGGCGTCTCCGTCTCAACTTTCTGTTCTGGGACTGAGTGAAACGGAACGGACACTTCAACAGGTTCAATGGGAGCTCCGATATGATCGTGCTTTATCTCCGTATTATCCGCGGCTAAGGTTATTGGCTGTTCAATCGCTACATTTTGAACTGCCTCATGCTCGATCGGTTCAGCCGGAGCAATTTCCTGAACCGAAATTTTTTCGGCTTTCGGCTGCTGCTGCTGCGCAGTTTCGATCGTCTGCACTACCGTCGCCTGCGGCACCGGTTGCGAAACCATCGTCACTCCGTCAACGTGCAACGGCGCGACAGGCGCAATAGTTCGCGATGCACGTGAATCCGCGAACCGCAATCCCGTATGTCGAGCGAGTTGTCCGAAATAACCCTTCATCGTTGCTTCTCTCGCTCGAGCAAACTGAGGTAGTAATCACGTCGCCAGTGCGGCACCTTGAAGATCTCCTCTTCGCTCCAGTGATAGTGCGCAGCCAAACGATGAACAGCCGCGAGCAGGCGTAACTGCGCCTGTCGCAAACGGTTCAATGACACCTCTTCCAGATCGATCTCGCATATGCTCTCTTGCCCGCAATCGGGGCACTGCACGTGGACCGTGAAGTTCACGAGCGGATCATGTTCGTCCATGACCCTCCCGATCTCCTCCAACGATTCGCGACTCGGCGCACCCTCGACTACGAGCGTGCTCAGCATCTGCTGTAACG
>DATEWS010000924.1:0-7366 GCA_035257785.1 Pyrinomonadaceae bacterium | reverse complement strand
GAATCATACATTAATTTTCTCTGAGGTCTCTGCGGACCTCTGCGGACTCTGCGTTCAAAATAAACTCAACACAGAGGGCCGCAGAGAAAAGAAAAGGGTGGCCCAACCGGACCACCCTTATAACATATCCTTCGAATCGCTTAGTTGACGACGTTGGTCACTGCTGGAATCTCAGTCGACTTCGCGCCAGCGTCCGTCGGAATCGGTTTCATCCGCGACGTGTCGAGCGGCTGGTCGTCCTTCTTATCTCGATCTCGCTTCGCCTTGTCGACAGCCGCGGTCATCTGCAACATCTTGCAGCTACCTTCAAATACGGCGCCCTGTTCGATAACCAGTGACGGCGTCTGAATGTTGCCGTTTACCTTCGCGGCGCGACCGAGTTCGAGACGCTGGGTCGCGATGATGTCGCCGTTAATGGTTCCGTGAATAACTGCCACGGCGACTTCAATGTTTGCATCAACCTTACCGTTAGCACCCACGATGAGCGTACCGCTCGAGGAACTGACGCGGCCCGAAAGATGGCCGTCAATTCTCATCATGGCCTTAAAGTTAGCTTCGCCGGTGACTTCTGTACCGCCGCCCACGAAACCACTGAGCGTGCCTTCCTTAATATCTCTTGCGAGGGTTTCGCTCTCCGTCATCGCGCGTGAACCCGCGCTGGACGTCTCGACTGCCGGTTTAGTCTCAGCACTGGTTGATTGGTACGACGGGTAGGTCTTGGGGGTGGAATAATCAGGAACCTCCGGGCGTTGGCTGGAGTGGTCGTTATCTTCCTGATCTTTGGCATTCTTTCCTATCCTGAGCATCTTATACCTCCGTAAATATGGGGGCGCGGAAGTTTAGTCACCGGCCGTCGGAACCTTGAAGCAACTTAACGACGCGCTTGCCTTTTGTTCGTGGAATGCTAGCGAGAACGCTAGTACGATGAAACGCCGCACAGAAGCGGGCTCACCATATTAGACAAACTCTACTCTTTGTGTCTAGCTTTGTAATTAAAATGCAAAACATTATTTTCCGAGACTCGATTTGAAAAGCGCGCAAGCGCATGGCATTCTGACCGCGAATGAATACTGAGAGCAGAATTCAAACCAGACTACTGCGCCGCATGGGCGAAGCGATGGCCGATTTTGGAATGATTGAGAACGGCGATCGCATCATGGTTTGCATCTCCGGCGGGAAAGATAGCCACACTCTGCTCGATCTGTTACTCGATATTCGTGGCCGTGCGCCTGTTAATTTTGAGATTTTGGCAGTAAATCTCGACCAAAAACAGCCTGGATTTCCCGCTGAAGTGCTGCCGGAGTATTTGAGCAAGCTCGATGTTCCGTTTCGAATCGTCGAGCGCGACACCTATTCGATAGTTAAACGACTGGTTCCCGACGGAAAGACGTATTGCTCAGTCTGTTCGCGTTTGAGACGCGGAATTCTTTACAACGTCGCGGTTGAGGAAGGTTGTAACAAGATCGCGCTCGGTCATCATGCCGACGACATCATCACGACGCTTTTACTGAATCTCTTCTACGTCGGCTCTTTAAAGGCGATGCCGCCCAAACTCCGATCCAACGACGGCCGCAACACGATTATTCGTCCCCTCGCTTACTGTTCTGAACGCGACATTGCCGAATACGCTGCCGAACGTGATTTCCCGATTATCCCGTGTGATTTGTGTGGTTCACAGTCAAATTTGAAGCGCACACGCATCAAGAAATTGATCGCAGACCTCGAACAGGAGATCCCACACATCCGCGCCTCGATGTTGAACGCACTCGGCAACGCTGTTCCTTCACACCTGATGGACCATAATCTCTTCGACTTCAAACGCCTGCGCTCCACGATCGGCGACCTCGAATCCGAACTCGATCTCGCAGTCGGCCACACGGATCACGATCTGTCTCCGACACTTGTATCCCTCCAGCCATCTCTTTTGTGACTTTTGCATTTTTGTGGCTATGAAAGAAATAGACTTCAGCGACTTTCCTCCCGGCACTGTCACTGAATACACGACGCTCGTTTGTCTCGCCTGCATATTTGACATATTCACCAAACAGATCGGGCTCGCGCCGCGTTCCGCCTACTCCGAAATCAAACGCTACAGTCCAACCGTTGAAGAATTAACTTCACGCAAAGCAGTTCGTCCGTTCTTCGACAGTGAAGACAAACACCCGCGCTGCCCGTATTGCGACGCCGCGAAACGCTGGCACGCACGACTCGACACACATTGCATCGAAGGCGGCAAGACAACAGACACTCCCCGCCGGAAACTCCAGAAGAGTCTCAAGAAGGAGCAATTCGCATTGCTGGAAGTGAAATCCGATCGACGCAGCGCATTCTTCGACTGGCTCGACACTCTGCGCATCACACTCGATCTAAACGACCCTGCATGGCTACTCGAAGCAACGCGAGCGTATCTCGAAAGAAAGTTTCCAAAAGAGAATTGGACCACGTTGTTTGAAGACTTACGAACCGTCCGACCTTCGTCACGTTTGGAAGATGGTTGGGAACGCGAAGGCGCAAGACTCTTCCTCGCACCGTCACTCTACAACGAGTGTTTGCTGGTCCAATACCTTGTCAGCCGATCGCACGAGCACGGTGGGCGCACGTTGGAAGGACGGCTAACGTTGATGGAACTGATCAAACGAATGCGCCGCGGTGGTTACCTCGCGGCGCATAACATTTCGTCAAATGATCAGTTTGAGATTCTCGAAAAACTGCTCGATGAGATTGCCGGTTCAGGTCAACTAAAACTCTACTACATCGTTGACCGGCGCGAGTTTCTCGACAAGGTCAAATCAGTTTACGCCAGCTACGCTTAAGATCTCTCGGCCCTCTGCGTTGAGACTGGAACGTTAACGCAGAGATCGCAGAGAGCCGCAGAGAGCCGCAGAGAGCGTCACTTGCTGTTGTCAACACTCGTCGCCAGCACGTCGTTCATCGCGCAAACGGCCACGCGCTTCGGCGGTGCCGGCAGCTTGAGATCCTTGATCTCAACCGTCGTATTCCCGGTCATGCGGGCCGAACCAAGCCTGGACCATCCCTTGCCCATGTCGACGTAGATCGGCACCAGCATCTTAAAGTCGTCCGTCACACCTGATTGCGTGACTTTTCCATTCAGCGTACCGTCTGACGATACCTTGTATTCGAGTTTATAGGACGGCACCTGCGTTCCATAAACCCATTCATTGAAGAACCAATCCATCTTTCCGCTCCCGTCGAGATTCATTTCGTCCGTCATGTGTTTTTCGACGATGGCCTTGAAGTCTTCTGTAGACACATCCTGGTTGAAATGCGTCTTGACGAAATCCTTCATCATTGCCTGGAAGCGCGCGTCGCCGGCCTGGCCGTGTTGCTGCATCATCATTCGCAGCATGTGCAGAATGTAGGCGCCTTTCGGATAGATCAGATAGCGCGCGACGCCGCCCGTCTTACCACTGTTGAGCCGGTAGCCTTGAGTAACTGGTCCAACCGTGTACGGCTTGCGATCTTTCGTTGCGGGTGATGATTCAGTGATCAACTTTCTCTGGTTTTCCCAGAAGTCGATAAATTTCTCATCGCCGCGAATGATCTGTACGTAAAGTGAAGCCGAGAACTCCGCAAAACCCTCGCTCATCCATTGGTCGTGATAACTATCCCAACCGATGATGTGACCCCACCATTGATGCGCGATCTCGTGTGGAGCAACGTAGCGCCAGAAGTTATTCGTGCCGCCACGCGTTCCGAGCATCTGTTGACGTTGAGTCGTGTCGATATATGCGAGATAAGGCATGTAAACGAGTGTCGGCCACGCCTGTCCAAAGAATCCCGCCGGTTGTTGCGACATCGCGATCCGGCTGTAAGGCAGTCGACCGAAGTAGGCGTTGTAAATGCGCGTCGCGTTTTGAGCATCAGCGAGTGCTGAGTCGGCCATCTTGGTAGTGGAGATCGAGCCAAGTGTGGTCATGGTTTGTACACCGCGAGCTTCTGCCGCCTCGATCTGCTGCTGCATTGCTCTGATTTCGTCAGGCACTTCGGTATTTGCGTAAAACTCCACGTCGTAGCCGGTATCCTTGTCGTTAATTACTTTCTTCTTGAACCGGCCGTAGTTGAATCCGGCGACAGCCAGTTCAGTTTGACCACTGGACCACTTCGCGACCGCGAGATCACCTTCGCGCTCGTCAGGCGCTGTCGCTGCACCGGTACCAACGAACGTGAGGCTCTTCGGATAACGAAAAGTCATGTCGAAGATTGCGCGGTCTTCGGCGAAGAGCACGTTGGCGTTGCCGGGATACCACGTCGAACGCGGAATGAGGATGAAGTTGCCGCCGCCCGAATCGCGCAGTGCGTCGTTGCCGTCGTACTGAACGGTGATTTGATAAGTTTTGCCTTCCTCGAGCGCCTTCGGCATGATGATGCCAAAGTCGGAGTCCTCATTTTTCTCTTCCTGCACAAAGTTCAGATCGTTGCCGGCGTCGTCCTGCACCTTTGTGACTCTTAGTGGTCCATAGAGCTCGAAAGGCACAACGCGCGTGCCCTTTCGCAGGTTGCGGAAAGTAATACGATCAGTGGCGGCGAGGTGAGTGCCTTTGATAGCGGCATCGATCTCGTGGTGAGTGATATCGATCAGGCGATTATCTTCGCTGCTCGATGCAGTGCCCTTTTTGTATTCCTCTTCGCGATGGAACGCGGTCCAGAGACCGCCGTCTGTGTCGCCGTAACTGAACAACCCGACCTCTTCCGGCGTCGCATTCGGAACGCCCAGCGGCTCGAGGAGGAAGACCAGTTTGTTGAATCTTTTGCCGTCGATGAAAGCGGCGAAGAAACCGTCGCGAGCGGGGTTGTACAGATCGTAGAGCGTGCGCAACTCGCGATTGTCGCGCAGGCGTTTGCGCAGCAGCTCCTGATTGTCGCGATAGAGTCCGCGCGCCTGGCTTGCCGCTGGACCACCAGTCTTCATCGTCGCATTCGGAGACGATTTGATCTGTTCGAAAGTTTTGTCAGTGAAGCGCAGCACCAGCTTAGTGAACGATTCTGTGATCCCGTCTTCGCCGGTGAAAATCTTCAGACTGTGTTTCTCTATGTCGGTGGGGGGTGTCAACGTTAACTCGCCATCGCCGATAAACACTGCTGCCGTCACCCTGTCTTCGACCGGCGCGATGAAGTACAACTCGCCCGACTTCAAGTTGAAATTGGCCGCGTCGCGCTTGAGTTGGAGATTGTTTACAACGGCATAACTGCCCGCGAAATCCTGATCGTTCCGGCCCAGTTGCCGGAGTGATTGATAAACAGGATCGACATTGCCCTTTACCGTCGTGACTTTCACCTCGGCTTCGACCGGAGCGATCTCGAGTCGCACATCGATCGTGGCGGTGGCGTCGTCTTCAACGTTGACGTCCTCGCGCCGCCCATCGTTGAAGCCTTTCACGACGACTCTGACCGTGTAACTTCCGGCCGGCAAACCTTCGACTTTGTATTTACCCTGTGCGTCCGTGACGGTGGTGAAATCCTGTTTCGTAACCTGGTTGGTGATGGTGACGGCAGCGCCGGGAATCGCCGCGCCTTTGGGGTCAGTAACCTTGCCTTCGATGCGCCCACCTGCCGCATGAGCGATAAAGAAAGAAGTTGAGAGGAGAATCGTGAGCAAAAGAAGGGAGAGTCCCTTTGTGTATTTCATCTAGGTACCTCGCGATCAGTTTTAATGTGAGCTCGAGCTAGTAGGCAAATGGGCTCCGCGCTTGACGCGCGAAATTATTAGGCTTCAAAAGCGCCCAGTCAAGCTGAAGTGACGTCAACAGTTCAATCGTTCGCGGCGGTAATGATGTGTTACGGGCCGGCGTCGACCGATGCCAATCGCGTTTCGCGAGATGATCAGTGTCGGCGGTAGTTGCCGGCGTTTGAATTCATTAGCGGGCGACTCGACTCGATTGAGAATATCCTGCACGAAACCGGGATCGAAGCCGGTTGCGACGATCTCGCTCGGCGTGGCTTTCTGTTCGAAGTAAAGCTTCAACACGCGATCGAGTTGGTCGTACGGCGGCAGAGATTGATCGTCAAACTGTCCCGGCGCGAGTTCCGCTGACGGACGTTTGTCGATAATCGATTGTGGAATTATTTCTTTGTTTCGATTGAGATAGTTTGCGAGTGCGTAAACTTCCGTTTTCAGAACATCACCGATGACGGCGAGACCGCCGTTTGTGTCGCCGTACAGAGTGCAGTAGCCCAGCGCGAGTTCCGATTTGTTGCCGGTTGAAAGTAACAAACGTCCTTCGGAGTTGGAGATGGTCATCAGGATGTTGCCGCGCAGTCGCGACTGAAGGTTCTCCGTCGCCGTAGATCGACTTTCAACTGACGGCGCCGGTAACTGCAATTGTTGTAGCAACACTTCAAACGCATTCGAGATCGAGTGTTCGACGATTGGCATGCCGAGACGGCGGCCGAGCTCGACGGAATCGTCGATACTCGAACGCGACGAGTAAGGCGAGGGCATCATCACGCTAAGCACGTTTTCGGCGCCGATCGCTTCGCAAGCCAACGCTGCGACGACAGCGGAATCGATGCCGCCGGAGAGTCCGAGCACCGCGCGTTTGAATCCGTTCTTGCGCGCGTAATCTCGAATGCCGAGGACGAGCGCGCCGTGAATCGCCTCGACGTCATCGCCTGGCAGGCAGCGCTGGTCGGCTTCGTCGGAATCGAGATCTACAGTGCCTATGAACTCTTCGAACGGCGGCGCTTGCAGAATGATCTTCCCACGCGCATCGGCGACGATACTCGCGCCGTCGAAGATGACGCCATCGTTGCCGCCGACGAGATTGACGAACACGATCGGAATCTTCGCCGTCATCGCGCGGTGCGACACCATCGCGCAGCGTTGGCCCATCTTGCCTTTGTTGAACGGTGACGCGTTGATTGAAATGAGCACTTTCGCGCCGAGCTCGATCAGTTCGTCGGCGGGATCGTTTGTGTAGAGACGTTCGCGCCAGAACGTTTTGTCGTTCCAGAAGTCTTCGCAAACCGCGACGCCGAGTTTGTTGTCGAAGAGGTGTCGCTCGGCGCTGGGTTGGAAGTAACGTGGATCGTCGAAGACGTCGTACTCGGGCAACAGTGTTTTATCTGCAAAGCCCAGCAGTTCTTGATCGCGAATCACAGCCGCTGAATTGAATAGACGCCGGCCTGTTGTTAGCCCCGACGGTCTGACAGTTCCCACGATCGCTGTGATCCCTTTGGTTGCCTCGACGATCTTCTTCAACGGCTCGAGCGCGCAGCGCTGCACGTCGCGATCGAGAAACCAGTCGAGCGACGTATATCCCTGAACGCACGTCTCGGGCAGCACGACAAGATCAGAGTTCTCTCGTTTGCCCTGTTCGATCGCACGGATAATGCTGGCAGTATTGCT
>DATEWS010000923.1:0-2926 GCA_035257785.1 Pyrinomonadaceae bacterium | reverse complement strand
GACTCCGGCGCCGAAACTGGATCAAACGCGGGCAGCGTAAACATCGCGCCACCAATTCGATCGAGATTGCCCGTCACGATGTTCAGCACATTAATCAACCACTGGCACACACCGCCAAACTCCTGCGTGCTCAGACCGATTCTGCCGTAGCACACCGCTGACTCCGCCGCCGCAAATTCTCTTGCGAGCCTGCGGATCTGATCCGCATTTATCCGCGTTATCGGCGCAACTCTTTCGGGTGAGAATTGGACCACGAGATCGGCCACTGTCTCCACGCCTTTAGTAAACGGCGCCAGATGGTCCAATCGCGTCAGACCTTCGTCAAAAACAACATGCAGCAAAGCGAGCAGCAGCAACACGTCCGTGCCGGGCCGAATGAATATGTGCTCACTCGCTAGGCGCGCGGTTTCGTTATGGCGCGGATCGATCAGTATCACCTTACCGCCGCGACGCCGGATCTCTTCCAGTCTTCGGGACATGCCGGGCGCCGTCATCAAGCTTCCATTTGAGACGGCCGGATTCGCGCCGAGTATCAGGAACAACTGCGTGCGGTCGACGTCAGGAACGGGCAGCAGCAGTTGATGTCCAAACATCGTGAACGCAGCGAGATGGTGGGCCAGTTGGTCCACAGACGTTGCTGAGAATCTATTGCGCGTCCGGAGGCTGCGAATGAAGCCCGGCGCGAAGAGCACCGCGGCATAGTTGTGGACGGTTGGATTGCCGAGGGAAGTAGCAAGTGAATTACGACCATGCTGCGCACGGATTCGCTTGAGGTTCTGCGCGACTTCCGCGAACGCTTCGTCCCAGCCGATGCGTTGCCAGCCTCTGGCGGTGCGGCGTACGGGATGTTTGAGCCGATCCTTGTCGTAATGAATGTCCTGTAATGCAACTGCTTTTGGGCAGATATAACCGCGGCTGAACGGATCGTCTTTGTCACCGCGTATGTTGAGCCGTTGGAAACCCTCAACGTTGATCTCGACACCACAGATCGCCTCGCAAATATTACAGGTGCGATAGTGGGGTGAGTTGTTCATGTTAGCCACAGATTACACAGATTACGCGGATCTGCAAAGAAAAACCCGACCGCCACTTGACGAATCGCTTGCTCTAAAGTATCTTGACATCAAGGTAAATATGAGCAGGCGCAAATTGGAGCCGTTAACGAATGGAACGGGCGTGCATGTCTTCCTGGTGATGTGGAAGGCGGTCAGCGCCGTTGAAACGTATGCACAGCGCAGTATTGCCGAACTGGAAATGTGTGGTAGCGATTTCGGCGTACTCGAAGCGCTGTTGCACAAGGGACCGCTTCCCGTTAACGAAATCGGGAGGAAAGTGCTGTTGACGAGTGGCTCGATCACGGTCGCCGTCGATCGCCTGGAGTCAAAAGGCCTCGTCGAGCGACGTGCATCGGGCACCGATCGCCGGACGAAGATCGTTCATTTGACTAAACCCGGCAAGGAACTAATCGCGCACCTGTACGCCGACCACGCCGCTGACCTGGAGCGACTCGTGTCAGCGTCGTTAAGCAAAGCCGAACGCGAGACGCTGATTCGCCTGTTGAAAAAGATTGGCTATGAAGCAGTCGCAAAGTGCCGCAAAGTTTAGAGAGGAGTATGAGATGTCGATGGTGAGTAAAGCATCGAAGAGTCGAACCGTGGCGGGAGTTGTAACCAGTATTGAAACCCTGGAAGGCGCGGGCTTTTTGGTGCGGCGCCCGTTCCCGACGGCGTCGTTTTCGGATTTTGATCCGTTTCTGTTACTCGACGAAATGGGGCCGATGGACCTCGGAGCCGGACAAGCCAAAGGCGCGCCGGATCATCCGCACCGGGGATTCGAAACCGTGACGTACATGTTGTCGGGTGAGATGGAGCACAGGGATTCGAGCGGACGCGCCGGACGTCTGACGCCGGGGGACGTTCAGTGGATGACTGCGGGCGCGGGCGTGGTCCATTCTGAGATGCCTTCACGAGAGTTCATGCGCGCGGGTGGTCGCATGCACGGATTTCAACTGTGGGTAAACCTGCCGCAGCGCGATAAGATGATGAAGCCCCGTTACCAGGAGATTCCCGGCGCGAAGATTCCGAAGGCGACTTCGCCGGACGGTCTCGTGACGGTGAGCGTGATCGCGGGTGAAGCGATGGGTGAAAAGGCGGTCATCGAGACGCGCACTCCGATCATCTACCTGCATTATCGGATCGCGCCCGGCGGTGTTGCGACGCAGCCAGTGCCGGATGGTTTCAACGTGTTCGCTTATATCGTTGATGGCGCGGGCTTGTTTGGCGCGGATCGCGAGCAGGCCGCCGATGGGCAGATGGTCCTATTCACGCAGCATGGCGAGGAAGTGCGAATCGAGAATCCGGCGGACGCGCAAGCGACGCTCGACGTGTTGATCATCGGCGGCGTGCCGTTGCACGAACCCGTCGCGCGTTATGGTCCATTCGTGATGAACACGACAGCCGAGATTTATCAGGCAATTGAGGACTATCAAGCGGGCAGGATGGGTGAGATTGTCGCATCGAAAGGAGACTAACATGAGAATCCTGGCTTTGATCTCCCGGCTACTGCTTGGGTTGATCTTTTTCGTATTTGGTCTAAACGGGTTCTTGCAGTTTCTCAGCATGGGTCCAATGCCGACCGGCCTGGCCGGGCAGTTTATGACCGCGCTGTTTCAATCGCATTACCTCTGGGTGGTAGCAGCGCTCCAGGTTATTGGTGGCTTGTTGTTGCTGATCAATCGCTACGTGCCGCTCGGGCTGGTATTGCTTGGACCAGTGATCGTGAACATACTCCTGTATCACTTCTTGCTGAATTCGGCCGGCATAATGCTGGCGCTGGTTGTGACAGTGTTGTGGTTCATCGTCTTCTACGCACATCGCCAATACTTCTCCGGGATCTTCGTGCACAAGGCGACGCCGCAAAAATGATT
>DATEWS010000922.1:0-4057 GCA_035257785.1 Pyrinomonadaceae bacterium | reverse complement strand
TCACGCCTGGCTAGAACGTGAAGGGCATCCGATTCTCGAGAACACGCCGCCAGAGTACGTAGTCACTTACAGCTTTCCATAAAGAGTTTCACGCAAAGGCGCAAAGAAAAAAGCAAAGGCGCAAAGAGGTTGTAATTCTCTTTGCGCCTTTTGTTCGGACGTGTGCGACTTGTTTATGGCAGCGCTTCGACGTTGAAGAAGAACTTAAAGCTGCCTGTCTGCTGAATGCCAACCAGGAACCGCACGTCTACGGATGCGCCGTTCGCAATCGGAGTCGCGAGTGTCACTGTTCCAGCCGACATCGACGAGTTGAAACCACCGCCGTTTGGTTGTGACGGAGGTTGCTCGAGTGTCGTTCCGTTGACCGTCACGTTGCTCGTGCCGCTGCCGCATGGTGGCCGGTCGACGGTGACGACGACGGCGGTTGAAGTCCGCGGTCGCAAGTCGGCGATGCCGCTTGGCGCCGGGAACGTTGTCAAATCAACTATACGGAACCGCAAGCGCGTTACGTTTCCACCCGTGTTGTTGACGATCGTTCTGCGAAAGTCGAGAGTACCGAAGGTAGAGTTGTTCGGCGGATCGGAGGTGAAGTCGCGCACGCGATTCGGCGGCGAAGCCGGCGCGATGCAGACATCCAGGAGGTTCACAGCAAAAGAAGCGTTTCGCTCGATCGGCGAACTCAGGTTCTCCGGTCCGGGTGCGCCGAGACGCTGACCGGCGCCTGCGGACGTGCCGTTGGTATCGACAAACACGAAATCAGCGGCGTTGTTGTTCGTATCCTTCAGGTTCCCGCCAGTTGGGCAGGCGCCGAAGGTTGTAATCGAACCTCCCTTGCCGCAGTTATCGCGATAGAACGAGTAATCGATCGAGAAGGGAACCAGCGCGGGGTATCCAGTACCTTCCTTGTAGAGAGTATTCGCTTCTGAGGTTGAGCCGACGGCATCAAGACGGTTTGCCAGGTTGAAGTTGGCTGCAATACTCGTGTTGAAGATGGCGATTCCGGCATTGTCGGGAATGTCGGTCGTATAGGTGGCGTCGCCAGTCGCGGTAGTTCCGTTGCCGGCCGGATAAGAAGCGAGGCTGTATCCAACGCTGTTCACGCAAAGGTAATGACCTCTGTTGGGGATAACCGTACCGTTTGGAATAACGCAACGAGCTACGCCGTTCGAAGCCGCCACGGCATAACCTGTCCCGCCACCTGCGACGGTATGATCAGCACCACTGTTGTTTGCAATTTCGATAAACTCATCATTCGCTCCGTTTGGACCCCGGACGCGGAATTCTGAAATGACTAATTGTCCTGCCGCAATCTGCGCTAAGCCCAACATCATGACTACTAAGCCTGCGGAGACAACGGAAACCCGAAATGACTTTGACATGCCTATTTTTTTTCTCCTTTAAAGGTGGGCCCCCACGATGTTCAGTGTGGCGAGAAAAAGTAGCACGCCCTTTTGAAAGCAGTCAACGAAATTGATCTTCATGGTCCATAGTGACGCTTTTTGTCACTGAGTTTATTTTTCCAACGATCCCAATCAACAAAAATGAGATACATCGCGAGCTGGTGAGGGAAGAAAATGTTCATAAAAAAGAGCGTTGCCAAATGAAAAACTATGCCGAAGCCGAGCATCCACCAGCGCAGTCGTCGCCAGAAAATAACGAGCGGAAAGAGCAATTCCCAGATCAACACGAGGCCAACCGCGAACGGCAGGTAGGCCTTCACTTGCGGCAACCAAAACGCGAGTTTGAAGTGCGTGTCGTGCAGGTTGTCCAATGAATGAAAGATTGCAAGTGCGGGAAGGTTATCGGTGCTGAAATACTTGAGTCCTGCGACACGTAGTTTGATTAGTGCGGAGCTGAAATAACTCCACGCCATCAACAACTGCATCAACAGGATCGGATACGCATAAGCGAACACGGGCCGCGCGGTTCGCGTTTTTTTCAACCGGTTATCGATCGAGAATTCGTCGCCGCAGGGTGTGAATGCCAGCACCGCGAGATAATAGACGGCGAGCATCTCGTCGTGATTGAAGTGACCAAAGCTGCGCAGTAATCCCTGATAGAAAACGACCAGCAGAAGGGACGTTTTTGTCGAAACTACCGTCAAAAATCCCGCGGTACTCAATAACAGCGACAACACCAGCACGCATTTAAAGATCACCATCGCCGACGGTGTTTGCAGTTCGTCGTAAAAACTCCACGGCAAAAGCTTCATCACGCCGGTCGGGCGCAGGATCGTCACGGGCAGTGAGCCCAGAGCTGAAAATGAGGTGAAGAGAATCGAAAGGAGGAAGGCGCCATGCACGATGCAACGCACGACACCCAGAGCAAAGGCGCTTTTGGGAACGACGCGATTTACAATTCCTTGCGCCACGATTCTATGAACGTGTCGTAATCAGAATAACGACCACTCTCCCAGCGATACATATCGAGCCGGATCGCCTTCAAACGTTGCGGTGAGGAAGCGGGAAGTCGCTGGTTGTAGATCTCGCCCCACGCCTGGAGCAGGTCCTGCAAACGCGCGCCCGGCAGCAGGTTTTCAACTCCACCAAACTGGCGACTAAATTCTTCGTTTTGCGGATGAATGGACTTGAGTTTGAAACTTTGGTTACCAATCGTTGCATTGACCATGGTCCAGGTGCGGCTGTAGAGCGCGTTGGTCAGGTTGATGGCAGGAATGTCGATCGTCTCGCCTGAAATGGTCTCGCCGCGCAGGATGCAATAATTGCGGCCGCGCTCGAGATCGCCGCCCGCCATCATCACGTTCCACGCCGCCACCGGATAGAGGTTGCGCACAAAAAGAAATGCCACGATGAGTGGCAGAAAGATGGCGATGGTGAGAACGGCGTACTTGACGATCAACCGCCGCTCACCTGGCTCATGCCGCGCCAACCAGTTTGTAGCTTTGGAAATTGTCAACGATTCTTTGCACGCTGAGGGTGGCTCTGTCCGGCGCCACTTCGTAAGTCGCAGTGATGTCGGCGACGATCTCGCGCATCGTTTTGCCTTTTTCAAGGCCTTTCCACACGACCATCGCCGTTTCGTTAAGTTGATAGTATTTCTTCGTGTTGAGATCTACGAGTATTCCTTCACCGCCATCGAAATCCGTAGTCACTACGTGTTTGCCTGTTGTTAAATTCATTTTCCTAATCTTTTCTGGTCGAGTCGTTGATATGGCTCGTTGGACCACTTCGCCGCCATTTCGCGAACAAGATCTGAAGCTAGTTTCTGTTTTGCGCCTGCGTCATGTTCGAACGGACGCGTGCGGGAAACTTCCTTCGAATAAAATCCGCTTGCGCGCATGATCGCTTCCAGTTCCTGTGTCGAGGGACTGACGTTGAAAAACTCTAACACATTGCAGATTACAGGCACTGAAAGTTGGTTGTAATTAAGCAACATGCTCTTGTCGTTCGCAAGCGCAACGGCACGCGAGTAGAAGCTGCCGATCGATCTCGCGCATCGTTCTTCGAGCGACATTGCTGCGACTTCATTCGTTGAAACGCCGGTGATTGACGCGAGCACGCGCCAGTCGTCATCCAAAAGCCACGACGGTGGATTGTCGACGTTTGATACGATCGTTTCCACTGGATCCCGATAGAGGAAGAGCCACGGAACGTGCGGCCAGATGCGCGCGATGCGATCGATCTGCGCGAAACTCGTGCAAGCGAATTTGATGAAGAGATGTTGTACGTTGCCGCTGCGACGTTGGCCCAGGGCGTGAACAACACCGCGCAGGAAGACTGAGTAGAGCGATTCTTTGATCCCGTCAGTATCGGTGAAGAACCGTGCGATCAACTTGTCGATCGCGGGCGCTTCGGAGAGCACCATCGAGTTAGCGATTGCGCGACAGGCGTTCGAGACGAGTGTCGAACCGCAGCGTGATGAGTGAAAGATGAAGCCGGTGGGCGGGACGCTCTCCAGCACTTTTTCGAGTTGCGGGAGAACGTCAAACTCAGTGAACAATTCGCCACGCTGCTGTTTCTTAACTCGATCGATTGTCTGCTGAAAGAACGGCTCATCCAGACTGACGTCCGGCATCTCCACCCACCACAACCCCGGA
>DATEWS010000921.1:0-3494 GCA_035257785.1 Pyrinomonadaceae bacterium | reverse complement strand
CGTCGGCGTTGGCGTCGGCGTTGGCGTCGGCGTTGGCGTCGGCGTTGGTGTTGGTGTTGGCGTTGGCGTCGGTGTTGGAGTTGGAGTTGGCGTCGGCGTTGGTGTTGGCGTCGGCGTTGGCGTTGGTGTTGGTGTTGGCGTCGGCGTTGGCGTCGGTGTCGGGTTGCTGGTCGTCAGCGCAAAATTTCGCGTCGTCGTAGCACCGGCAGAAACATTTACGTTGTTGGCCACTCCGCTCGAATAACCGGATGCTGACACGTTGATTTGATAGCTACCAGTCGGCAAATTATTGAACCTGTAGAAGCCACTCGAATCAGTTTTCAAAACGTGAATTCCTGCTGTCACTAGAGCTTTGTCGAGAGCAGTATTCGTACTCGCGTCCGTTACCGTGCCTTGCAGAGTCCCAACTGTATTCGGCGTGCATTGTGAGTATCTGAATGAGCCGATGCGCGTTTTCCAATTGTCCTGTTGGAGGGTAGTCGGCGACGAATCATAGTATTGATTCGTATACCAGAACGTACAACCATCAGTATCGACTGTCATCGCGCTGTAGTCGCCCCAACGGTTATTGAGAGTGCCGTCTGAGAATTTACAACACTGAAAGCCGGTGCCTTCAACCATCGATGTTTCACCCTGTCCGAGGGTGTTTAGAGCATCGCTTGCAAGGCGTCCCGCATAACGAATGGCAGGATACATAGTCGCATCAGATACGCTGTACCCAATCGCCATATTGCCGTCCTTATCTAAAGCAAGACTCGGCATAAAACGATTTTTCGAATCCGGTGACCACGTGCCTTGCTGCAGCGGGCCGGAAGTAACAACCGTACCGCCAGTGACGTTTAACTGGTACCAGCGGATTTGCGCGATGTTAGGAGTGCCGCCACTTCCAATCGTATGCGTAAGCCATAGTGACTCGACACCGTTAAGGTTCTGATATTGATTCTGCATCATCACGCGATGCGTGAGTGAATCGAGGCTATTACCATCTTTCTCAGGTACATTACCTGGTCCAGCACTGAACGAAGCGATCGTAACGTTGAACGGCCCCGTAAGACTCGAATTCGCCGGCACTCCGTAATCGACGTGAAACTTCCACACGCGTGCTCGCGAAATCGCCCAGATCGAAGTTAGATAGTTCGGCGTGCCGGCAGCTGGCTGGCTTCCGTTATTGCCGACATGGCTCGGTAGAAGACTGAAAACCGAAACGCCAGAGATATTCTTCGGCAACGTAAAACTCACAGCGTGGGCCGTTACTCCGCTTTCCATCTCGCTTCTGTTGAAGGCCCAAACCTGTACGTTCTGAAACGAGCCGCTGCCCGTCGTGGAGAAGACATTCGCCGTCATATAAATGCCATCGGGCCACACACCTAGTTTGGGGTAATCCGGGATCTTGCCGCCCGAAGCCGTTTGCCACGCATAAAAATACCAGCCGCCGTCAACCGGATTACTAGTTTGCGATACAGCCATGCATTGATACATCGGGCCGGAGGCGAAGTTGGACCACGCAAAATTAGTGATGATCCACCGATCACTTAGCGCATCGTAGAGCACTACCGGATCGCCCTGGTTGTTGTTGTCGCATGGTGTTCCGGTTGGTTGTTGTGAAAAGAAAGTATCGAACGTGAAACTGGCTATGTTTACACCGGTGGTTTTATCAAAGATTCCGATGGAACTATTGACTGCTTGAATGTAATGATTTGGACCGACATCGCCGACCGGATCCGGCGGCCAGCCGGAACCCCAGCTTGCGAAATCCAGACCTTGAAAGTTTCCCAGTGGCCCGGGCGCAGGAGCGGCGGGAACAAACGGTTGGAGGGCCATATCTGGTCCCAGTCTGGCGGGTAATTCTGGACCAGGCTCTTTCGGTTCACGTAGTGGCTTTTTGATCTTCGGCTTAACTGAAGGAAGGCTACGAACATCACCACGAAAAATCTTCGGTTTGACGGCCGGTATATCCACTCGCACTGCACCGGCCACAGGCGTTTCCTCTTGCTTCGAACCAGACAGGAAAGCTGGACCTTGCGGCTGGGGACGTTTGTCGGTGGAGACGGAAGAAGCCGATGCGTTAATGCCGACACGCTCTTCGAAGCGCGCGGATGAAACCAGAACGAGAGAACTCAGCGCGCCGATGACGCCGAGAAGACCGAGCCTCCAGCGCCACCGAACGATCCTGTCAAATGATCTTCTGCCGTTGTTGCGAACGGGATTGGGAGTCATACGAGAACTTCCTCTGGTGGATACTGGGATTGACTCGCAGAGGTACTGCCGGTGAACGGGTTATAGCAGAATACGGGCGGCAGTGCGAGGCGTTGTCTTTGATCTACTTGGTCGGGGCGAGAGGATTCGAACCTCCGACCTCTCGGTCCCAAACCGAGCGCACTACCAGGCTGTGCTACGCCCCGAAGAAGTTAGGCATTCTAAGAGGCCGGTTCGAGATGGTCAAGCGAGTCGCGAAGTCGCATTAACGCACGGGCGCGATGACTGATGCGGTTTTTAACCTCATCAGATAATTCCGCGAAGGTTTGATAGTAACCGTCAGGCACGAACAGTGGATCGTAACCGAAGCCGCTGTTTCCGCGAGGTTCGAACGTAATCGTTCCTTCGCAAATGCCTTCCGAAAGGTTTAGTACCTCACCATTCGGATGCGCAATTGCGACTGAGGCGACAAAACGCGCGCGGCGATCACGGGCATCAACTCTGGAGAGTTCCGCCAGCAACAACGCGCGACGATCAGCATCAGAAGCGCCTTCGCCGGCATAGCGCGCTGAGTAAACACCCGGCGCGCCACCGAGCGCTGCGACTTCAAGTCCTGAATCATCAGCGAGCGCCAACAGTCCGGTCGCCGCAGCATAAAATCGAGCCTTCGCGATCGCGTTCTCAGCGTACGTCACGCCATCCTCGGCGGCTGGTCCAACAGCAGCAAATTCCTGAAGCGAACTGAACGTCCAGCCCGAGTCTTCGAGAATGGTCGTGATCTCTTTTACCTTGCCGGGATTTCGTGTGCCGAGGAGAAGACGTCTGTTCATCGAGATTGCAGCCGCGAAATCAAAGTGCTGAACTGTCCAAACGCAGAGCGCGTTCTACGCTCGATCCCAAATGCGTTGAGCTTTGTTTCGGTTGCCGCGATGCCTGCCGTGCGCACAACGTTGTGCAAGCTCTCGAGTTCCTGAGGCGAAAGTTTTCGTCCCTGTAATTGGACGAGGGTCGAGAGAAAGTTGTTTACGCGCTCCTCATCATTCGTGAACGTCACAATCACACCTTCTCTTTCATTCGACGCCTGAGTGAGATAGTTACGATACTTCGCAGCGTCAGTCTCCACGCCCTTCCTCAATGCCAAAAGACTGGCGCGCACGTTTTCAGTCTTACCCAGCAACACGTAGTCATTCACAAAAACAGCCGCGTACTCTTTTTTTTGAACGGGATTTGAATTAAGCCCCTGGAGGATCTCGCCTTCAACAAGCGATTGCTTCAAGCGATCCGGATCGTTTACTCGA
>DATEWS010000920.1:0-3244 GCA_035257785.1 Pyrinomonadaceae bacterium | reverse complement strand
CGAAGCACGTCGCCCCTGGTAACGAAAAATAAAATCACGACCCAGCCCTGAAAAGGGCGGAATATTATTTCGGCCTTTCAGACCTCGGTCCTTCTTTTGTGTGGGTAACCAGGGGCGACGCGTCTCGCTTCGCTCGCGCTTGCCCTGGCTATTATATTCCGTGCCTTCGACGCTTTGACCCCACGTTTCTCACCAGCGCTACCGCTGTTGGTCCAACTTTCACATTCCATGCCGAAGTCCAGCAGATCTCAACCCAACAACGGACCTGTTCGACTGCCATAACTGATACAATTCAGCGCTCCTACGATGAAGATATTCTTCAACGCCATCACTCTGTTACTCATCATGGACCCGCTGGGTAATATCCCTCCGTTCCTGTCGGCGCTCAAGCGTGTTGAAGCTGAGCGCCGTCGCAAAATTCTGCTGCGCGAAATATTGATCGCCTACGTCGTGCTACTGGCATTCCTCTTCGCGGGCAGATACGTTTTGCGAGTGCTGAGTTTGCAGGAGGAAACCATCAGCATTGCGGGTGGTATTGTTTTATTTCTGATCGCGTTGCGGATGATCTTCCCGAGGGCGGATGGCACTACCGATACATTTGATGGCGAGCCTTTCATCGTGCCGCTTGCGATTCCGCTCATTGCGGGGCCTTCCACTCTCGCTTCACTTCTCTTGTTGCAGCAGTCAAGTCAGAACAGCACTTTCCAGTTACTCGTCGCGCTGACGCTCGCGTGGTCCGTGACAGCGATCATTCTCCTTTCGTCAACGATACTCTACCGACTTTTGAAGGAGAGGGGACTGATCGCGATTGAGCGATTGATGGGAATGATACTGGTAATGCTCGCCGTACAGATGTTCATCAACGGTCTTGCAAAGTTCATAAAACCGTAAGCTTCGCCTCACTCCCTGCGTTTCGTGCGACTTCGTGTTGCAGCGACGTCCACTTCTCGCGCGGCTTCGTCGATCTCGTCGATGTCGACAGTCTCTTCGACCGCCAGATGATCGCGACGCTGCTTTTGCCACAGTTGCTGCTGGTGAGTGAGTTCGTGCAGCAGCGGTTCGTAGATCTCTCGGTGACCCTCATCGTTCGCGTAATCCCACAATCCCGCATAACAGTGACGATCATCGCCCCAACCCGGATAGTCGATGATCGGGTAGAGACACAAACCTTCGAGCGGCACTCCCAAGACCGCAGCCGCACGCGCCTCCTGACCGATGTAACGCAACCATGCAGGGCGCGCGTCGCCTTCGATGCCGGTTTCGGCGATGAAGAGGGGTCTGCGATAACGCTCGTAAACCTCGCTCAGCATCTCGCGAATCGGGCGGTGAAGGGGGTGTGATGGCGGCAGCAGCACGTCCTTGCGTCGACGAGACGACGGCAGATTCGGGTCCTGGTGGATCCATTGATTGTTTGAGTAATAGTTGACGCCAAGTAGATCGAGGTACTCAGGCCGCCCACCAAGTTCAGGACAAACTCTTCCGCCGAGCATGTCCCACGCCTGAAACTGCGATTGCCGGTAACCTTCGGCGGCAGCCGCTTCCTCGGGATAGTCCGGATCGACCGCGATGTGGATGATAGGTTCGGCGTGACAGATGCGGGCACTCGGATCTACCTCGCGTACGTTTTCAATCGCAGCGATTGCTGCACGCACGAGTTGTGCTTTCAACTCCGGGCCGCGTCCCTTCGCGAATGGGTTCAGAAACCCTGCGTCGCCACCGCCCCACGAAACGAACGAGATCTCATTCACGGGCGTTACGTAAATCGGTCCCCCTGTCTCTTCAAGAATGACTTTGGCTGTTGCGCGTGCAAAGCGTGCGAAGCGCTCGACGAAAGCCGCACCCCAGATTTTTAGTCCGTCAGGCCAGCCGTAGTGGAATAAATCCCAAATGATTTGCGTCTGTGATTCATGCGCTGCCTGCAGCATCGGGACGAGGCTTGAGAAATCGTAACGGAAAGGAGTCTTCTCGATCAGATTCCAGCGCACTCCGTCTCGCGCCGTACGTATGCCCACAGACTGGAGACGTTCATAATCCTGAAGTGCAAACTCGTCGTGCCGCGTCGCCGCGATTAAATCGAGGCGAACCCCGGCGAAACGCCCCATTGTTTTACGCCGGGGCAACCGATGTGTTGAACACTCAAAACCACCCATCCAAAAACTCCGGAAAACCGAACTGTCTGCCAGAGCGCGCGAATTATCTGTTTTCTCCAGGATCGTAGTCATAGACGCAATCATACACATTGTCGCCGCACGCAGTTACGTGCCCTATGACTTCGGCATAAAACTGCTACATCTGTGACTAAAGAAAACGATTGAAGCTGCCATTAGAATCGGCAGTCACCTTCGATGCCGGCGCCGATGGAGAGGTCTAGAATCTCTCTCGGAAAACATCTGCCTCGATTTCGGAGATCTTCACGGGCGTCAACGTTTCCGAATCGATCCCCAAAACTCCCACTGCCCTCCCGGTGTTCCGGTCGGACATGGGTTCAACCACCGGTAATCCGGTAGAAAGAAGAAACAATCATGAACTACTTGAGGAGTAAATTCCGGACCAGGCGATTTGTGCTGGTGCTGGCTACGACAGTCGCGCTCACTGCCATGATCGGTGGGGGCGTGTTAGCTGCCGGTGCATATGCAAACAGTGTTACTTACACGGGCCAGGGTCTCATCGCTGATGGCTTCGGCGGCTTTGACCTGAGAACTGAGATCTGTGGCGTTGCGAACGGAGCTGATGTGGATGGCCCATACCTGCTATGGGTACTCACGGCTACCGGAGCCAACAACGCGGACATTACTGGTATTTGGGGAACAGCCCCAATGACAAAATTCGGGAATGGGACGTTCAAATACATCAGCGCCTGGTATGATCCGAATACGCTTCCCGGTAGTGTGAGTGCCACTTACGACGGCAAAGCGAAGAATGCGCAACTCGTGATCAGCCATGGCTGTCGACCATTTACACCAGGAGGAGCGTGGTGCTCGCCGGGCTTCTGGCGGAATGCCAGAGACAGCGCGTGGGCGCTTGTTGGAGTAGACAGGACCAATGCGATGTTCAACGGCAACGTGTCCACCTTCTACTACGGGGCTGATCTCGATCCTGACGTGCTGCTACAGACCGTGCTCGACAATCCGCCGACATACAGCGGTGCTCCACTTCAGGGGACCGGTGTTGCTTGTGCGCTCAATCCCTTTAATGCGACCGGCGCATATCTAACGGATAAAATTCCGGGCTTCCAGTTCGACTG
>DATEWS010000919.1:0-3148 GCA_035257785.1 Pyrinomonadaceae bacterium | reverse complement strand
GTATGAGGGATTGCGTTCGTCATAAAGCTTCACGCCCGCCACAACGATTCCCAACGTGAAGAAAACAAACAGCGTTTCGTGGATGAAGTAGCGCGAGAGATAAACGGCGCCCGGAGAAACAGCCAGCATCAGACCTGCCGCGAGCGTCGCCACGGTTCCCAGACGCGAGCGCAGCATAAACACGAGACCGATCGTCCCGAGTCCAAAGAGCACGGTGATCAGCCTGATGTTGAACGTCGTGAGACCGTAATTGTCGCGTGCCGCAGAACCGAACAGCAGTTTTATAGTCCATGGAATCAGCGACGCGAAGTAATAAAGAGTTGGACCATGATAATTCGCCGGATCGTACTGGTACGATCCCTCACGAACCAGTCTTACAAGAAAATTTCCGTTCACGCCTTCGTCGTGATGCAGTGGCACGAGGTTCAGATCGTAAAAGCGAAGGACGGCGGCAATCAGGAAGATAACGATGACACCGATTCGCCACGTGTGTTGCGGAAGACCTTCCTCGGTCGTCGCCGGTTCCTGCTCGCGATCCGGGATCGCCGCCTGCTTTGCGCGTGCTTTTTTACTGCTACTTGATCTTGAAGAGTTTGTAGCCACCAACTTCTCCAACCTTCTCGAAGCGACTGAAGAACATTTCGTTCACTGGAGTAACAGCACCTTCCTGTGGTCCAACTACAGCATACTGGATGCCGTAAGTTCTGATTAACTGCTCGGCATCTGGCATGCCGAGATAGATGCGCTTGATCTCGCTTTCTCGTTTCACGAACTCGAGCCCGTGAGTCCAGATGTGACCTGGATAACCCATGAGTGATCGACGGCCCGTCAGGAACACGGGAGTGTTGTGTACGGGCGCATGCACGATCAATGCGCGCGGCGCTGTTTGTGACTTCACGAGTTCGGCAAATTTTAAACCGGCGGCGTCAAATACCTGGTACTTAATCGAGCGCATCGCGATACCGGCGACGTCGAGTGCGCCCGCAAGTGTGACGCAGGCAAAAAGCAACGCCGCGATAACTTTCCGAATCGCACCCTGGCGCCAGAGTCTCGCCAGCAAAAGCGCTACGAGCGGAGCTGACGCGAGCCACCAGTAGTACAAAACTTTTATGTTGTCCCAGATCCACGGCGCCATCTTCAGAACGTTCGGAACGATGAAGCACAAAGTGAACGGCACGTAGAAAAGCAGCAGCCGTTTCGGAACCAGATAGCCTTCCCCGCGGTTAAGAATCGCCGCAAAGATCAGTGGGATGAAGATGCCCGTGTTTTTCAACCAGAAGATGATCGGATTTTCTGTGCCGTGATCCCAACCCACTTCCCACGCAAAAAAACTTCCCGCATTGACGGCGCTGTGCATGGTGGACCAGAGCATTTGCGGGATTGCGATCACCGATGCCACTGCAAAAAACGCAAACCAGTCGCGCCAGCGACGTTGAATAAGCGCCAGGCATCCGGCCATCGCCATGACGACTACGAAACTGTGCGCATGGACCAATGGTAAAAGTCCCGCTGCTACACCTGCCGCGATCATGCGGCGAGTGTTGAGAGAAAAACGAGTCTCCGCATCTTCATACCAGACACTCTTCTGCCGCTCGACAACTCTCGATTTTTTCTTAGTACTCGATTTTTGATCCGCGTTAGTCGGTGTAAATCCGCGGCTCGTTTTATCGTTTGCGATCCACCACTGCGTAAAGGCAATCGTAGCGAGCGGTAGTCCCATAAGAAAACCGCGTTGCGGGACCAGTAGCGCCGAAATCGCATTTCCCCAGCGCCACGTCGTTTCCGGAATCACCGTGAATGATGGTGGCAGATCCGTGAGCACACCGAACAGGCCGCCTTCGTTCGTACTTGCTTTTGAAAACAGCAGAGTCCAGCCCATGCCGCCATTCAGGAGAACGATCAAAGGTGTGATAACTGCTGCCAGTTTGTCGCGCAGCATCACGAGCGCCCAGCGATGAACCAGGCCGACAAACGCGAGTCCGAGAATATAGTTTTCGATGAACATCGACTCGCGCAAGTCCGCGCCACAGCGAACGAAGACAGCGGAAACGAAGTCGGAGATGAACGGATAAGTGAATCTGACGCCTGCGTAAGTGGGATCTTCAGGGGGATAATTGTTACCGAACGCGAAGCTCGTGATTACGCTGAGGTGAAAAGGCAGATCGCCGAAGTTGTTCAGTAAGCCCGTGCTCAAGCCGGTGTTGTCTTCGATGACGGCGCGGTTGAATACCTTCCAAAGAATGACGGCGGTGACCGCATAGAAGAGAAAGTAGCCAATCGCACTCGGGTCTGCGCGGGTGACTTGCCTGGTAAAAATCGAGACGCGATCAAGATCGTATTTGACGCGATCTACGATGACCTTATCTGAGAGCAACGCGAGCGGACTACAGCAGATCACCGCGCTGAAAAGAATCGCCATACTGCTGAGCCCGATGAAAGAGGCGATTACAAAACCGACCAATCCCAGTGCGGCCAAGCCGAGGGCGGCGCCGGCGCACAGTCTCGCGCCGAACGATGCGTTTTCATCGTAGAGGTAAGTTGCAACAGTGCCGCTGAGGGTGACTAGTAATGCCAACGATAAGGACGCAATCATGGGTTGACGGATTATACTCACGCAAAGCCGCAAAGGCGCAAAGGAAAGTCGAGCGCCTTTGCGCGTTTCCGTGAAACATGCTTTTCTTTCATCAAGACAATGTTAAGAGCAGGGATCGTAGGACTGCCGAACGTCGGCAAGTCGACCTTATTCAACGCGCTGACCGCGCAGTCGTCAGCACTCGCAGCGAACTATCCATTCGCGACTATCGAACCGAACGTCGGCGTCGTGTCAGTGCCTGACGGACGTTTGGAGCCGCTCGCACGACTCGTGAAAACCGAGAAGATCGTACCGGCCACGGTTGAGTTTCTCGACATCGCTGGTCTCGTGCGTGGAGCTTCAAAGGGTGAGGGCTTGGGCAATCAGTTTCTCGCGAACATTCGAGAGACGGATACTGTGGTCCAGGTGGTTCGTTGCTTCGAAGACGAGAACATCGTGCACGTCGAAGGCAAAGTCGACCCATTGCGCGACATCGAGACGATTCAGATCGAGCTGGCGCTGGCCGATCTCGCGACTGCGGAACGAAGGCGTGAGAAAGCGCAGAAGAGTCTCAAG
>DATEWS010000918.1:0-7114 GCA_035257785.1 Pyrinomonadaceae bacterium | reverse complement strand
GCGCAACGTGAGCTCGCTCAAGGCGCGGAGATTGAGCCTGAACATCCGTTGATCAGGGTTTTCAGCGCGCGCGTTCTTTACTACAAAAACGAGATCGATGAGGCGATGAAGATCCTCCAGCAAGTCTTGCAGCAACATCCGCAGATCGACGGCGTCAGGCCTATCCTCGCCATCTGTCTCAGCTCGCAGGGTCAGCACACAAAGGCAAACGAACAACTCACGCCGAAAGTCAGGCAGGTGGCCGAAGCCGATTACGACATTTCTTACTGGCTCGCGTCTGCTTATCTTTTGCAGGGGCGACAAGTCGAGGCGCTGCGATGGCTGGAAACTGCCATCAGTCTCGGCAATGAGAACTACAAGTGGTTTGAGTCTGATCCAAACTGGACTGACATGCACGAGGATCCACGTTTCGTCGAATTGATGACTCGCATCAAGAGCCAACGCGAACAACCAGCCGGGGACCAGTCTGAATGAGAACATTTATCGTGGGCGACATACATGGTCGATGCGCGCAGCTCCTAAACCTGCTCGATATGCTGCCGCGCGATCCGGAGAACGACACGCTCGTCTTTTTAGGCGACTTGATCGACCGCGGCGCGGACGCGCCGTGCTGCGTTTCTCATATCATGAAACTGTGCCATGAGAATCCGGAACGAGTTATTTGCCTGCGCGGGAATCACGAACAGATGTTGATGGATTTCCTCGAGGGCGAGAGTAATCTGTGGCTCACGCCTGTAGTCGGCGGTGAGCGAACGTATCAACAGTACACGGCTGAATCGCTGCGGGTTGACAGCGAACAGGATCTCGAAGCGGCGCGAAGTAAGTTTGAGCAATCATTTCCGGCCGAGCATCTCGCGTTCATGCAGGATCTGCCGTTCTATTATGAAGACGACTACGCGATTTACGTTCATGCGGGGTTAGACGAAGGCAAGCATCCGCGTGAAAGCTCGGAAGAGTCGCTACTGTGGATGCGCGACATGGACTTTTACAAGAACTATAAAGGCAAACCGTGTGTGTTTGGACATACACCCACGCCGCTTTTGCCGCTGCGCGGACGTGTAGGCCGACATGGCATCTATATTTCCCACAGTGCGATCGGCCTCGATACTGGCTACAACCACGTTTCGCCGCTAAGCTGCCTCGCCCTTCCTGAGTTTAATTTGTACCAGACTTATGCCGACGGTCGTGAAGAGACTCATCAGATCACGTCGTTCATTCCCGAGACGTTGAGAGAGATGCAACGCAAAGCCGGGCTCGGATAAACACGGATCAGTGCGGATTGCTATCTTTTATCCGCGACATCCGTGTCTGTGTTGTGTGTATTTACGCATACATAAGGCAGTTCGCAACAAGTCGTGAGATGGGTACACAAATGCTTATAGGTTTGAGGGGCTATTTTCGATAGATTTCGCCGCCGGTATCGACAAATTCCTGCGCTTTTTCTTTCATCCCCAGGCTCAAAGCCGCTTCGGTATCAACCTGTTTCTGCGCTGCATACTCGCGCACGTCCTGCGTGATCTTCATCGAGCAAAAGTGTGGGCCGCACATCGAACAGAAGTGCGCCAACTTGGCGCCTTCCTGCGGCAACGTCTCGTCGTGATACTCGCGCGCGACTTCAGGGTCGAGCGACAGGTTGAACTGATCTTCCCAGCGAAACTCAAAACGCGCCTTTGACAATGCGTTGTCACGATACTGCGCGCCCGGATGACCTTTCGCCAGATCCGCCGCGTGCGCGGCGAGCTTGTATGAGATCACTCCGTCTTTGACGTCCTTCTTGTTTGGCAGACCGAGGTGTTCTTTCGGTGTGACGTAACAGAGCATCGCTGTTCCGAACCATCCAATCATCGCGGCGCCGATCGCCGACGTGATGTGATCGTAACCGGGCGCGATGTCGGTCGTCAGTGGTCCAAGGGTGTAGAACGGCGCTTCCTGACAAGTCTCGAGTTGCTTGTCCATGTTCTCCTTGATCAAATGCATCGGAACATGTCCCGGTCCTTCGATCATTACCTGGCAATCGTGTTCCCAGGCGATCTTTGTCAACTCACCTAGCGTATCCAACTCCGCAAACTGCGCTTCATCGTTAGCGTCGGCAATCGAACCGGGACGCAGTCCATCACCGAGTGAGAACGATACGTCGTAAGCAGCCATGATTTCGCAAATCTCACGGAACTGCGTGTAAAGAAAACTCTCCTCGTGGTGCGCCAGGCACCACTTCGCGAGGATCGAACCACCACGACTCACGATGCCCGTTGTCCTGCGGGCAGTTAGAGGAATGTAAGGCAGTCGCACGCCGGCGTGAATCGTGAAGTAGTCGACGCCTTGTTCTGCCTGTTCGATCAGCGTGTCGCGAAAGATCTCCCACGTGAGTTCTTCAGCTTTGCCGCCGACTTTTTCGAGTGCCTGGTAGATTGGCACAGTACCAATAGGCACGGGCGAGTTGCGAATGATCCACTCACGCGTCGCGTGAATATTTTTGCCGGTTGAGAGATCCATCACCGTGTCTGAACCACAGCGAATGGACCAGCGCATTTTGTCGACTTCCTCTTCTATTGAAGACGCGACTGCCGAGTTGCCGATGTTCGCATTGATCTTGACGAGGAAGTTGCGCCCGATGATCATCGGCTCCGACTCAGGATGATTGATGTTTGCCGGAATGATCGCGCGTCCGCGCGCGACTTCAGCACGCACGAATTCGGGCGTGACAAACTGCGGTATCTCTGCGCCGAATGATTGTCCTTTGTGTTGATGGAACAGCGAGTCGCGCGGCGCATCGCCCGCTTCCCACGCCGCTTCGCGTCCTAGGTTTTCACGGATCGCGATGAACTCCATTTCGGGCGTGATGATTCCACGTCGCGCGTAATGCAATTGCGTTACGCATGAACCCGGCTTCGCACGCAAGACTGCGCGTCGTGCGGCAGGAAAGTCTTCAAGCCGCCCGACGTCTTTCACACGTGCGCGCTTCGCAGCTTCAAACGTCAGATAGCCGTCGTCGATCGGCGTGGCCTCACGACCTTCGTACTCTTCGACGTCCCCACGACTCACGATCCACTCTCGTCGTAGTTGCGGCAGTCCTTCACGCACATCGCACTGCTGTGATGGATCACCCCATGGTCCACTCGTGTCGTAAACACGAACCGGCGGATTCGCTACTAAACTGCCGTCAAAATTGCGCGACGGACTCTGCGTGATCTCGCGAAAAGGCACACGCACGTCACGCAGTTGGCCATCGACGTAAACACGTCGAGAGTTCGGCAGTGAACCAGCCTCAGAATTATCGCCTTGCGTTAACTTGATACCTGCGCTCATAGAAGACATTCTCCGATTATTATGGATGTAGTCTATAATCTTGAGCGCTGGTAATCCAACCCAACCGATCTCCCGGAGATAAAACATGCTGAAACGACGCGTTATCGCCCTGTCGCTTATTCTCTCGCTGCTCTCGCTTCCGATTGCCGCGCAGAATGGCAGCGGCGACATGTTGAGCCGCATTCGCAAGGAAGCCATGGAACATTCGCAAATCATGAAGACGATGCACATGTTTACGGATCTCTATGGCCCAAGATTGACGGGTTCGCCAAATCACAAAGCCGCAGCAGAGTGGGCAGTAAAACAGATGACCGCGTGGGGACTTGAAAACGCGCACCTCGAGCCATGGGATTTCAGGCATCCCGGTTGGTTGAACGAACGACTCACCGCGCATCTAATTTCTCCCGTTAAGGATCCACTCGTTTGTGAAGTGCTTGCGTGGACACCGAGCACGAAGGGAACAGTGCAAGCCAACGCCTACCATCTGGTTCTGCCGGATCGAGTCACGCAGGACCAGCTCAAGATCTTTTTCAACAACTACAAGACGAAAGTGCGCGGCAAGATTGTTTTGATTGGAAAGCCGGCTTCGCTCCCAGTTAATCTCAATCCACCGGCGAAACGACTGACTGACGAACAGGCAGAGCAACGTTATGGACCAAACGCACGCCCGTTTGCGTTTCCAACACCATCGCCGACTCCGACGCCGGAGGTGAACGCGCCGAAGCCGTTAACCAATCGCCAGGTGAACGAACAACTCGATGCGTTTCTCAAAGAGAATGGCGCGCTCGTTAGAGTTAATGATGCGGGTCGTGAGTTTCGCCAGATTCGTGCTTTCAACAACCAGACGTTTGACGTCAACAAAGTGGTTCCGACAGTGGTGATGAGCAACGAAGATTTCGGACGCATCGCACGCATCCTGAACGACGGTACCGATGTCGTGCTCGAGTTTAATATCGTCAATCACGTCTATCCCGAAGGCTCGACTTCTTACAACACGGTGGCGGAGATTCCCGGCACCGATAAAGCCGATGAAGTGATCATGCTGGGCGGCCACCTCGATTCGTGGCACGCCGCTACCGGCGCAACTGACAACGCGATCGGCTGCACGATCATGATGGAAGCCGCGCGCATCCTGAAGACAGTCGGCGTCAAACCGCGCCGGACGATTCGCGTTGCGCTGTGGAGTGGTGAAGAACAAGGACTGCTGGGTTCGCAGGCTTATGTGAAGGAACACTTCGGATCGTTCGAAAGTCAAAAACCCGGATACGAAAAGTTTGGCGGATACTTCAATATTGATTCTGGTACGGGGCGCGTGCGTGGCGCGGGTGTGTTTGGACCACCTGAAGCCGCCAACATATTGCGCGAAATTCTTGAGCCGTTCAAAAATGATGGCGTAGTTGGCGCCGTCACCACGCGCAGTCGCAGGCTCGGCGGCTCGGATAACACTTCGTTCAACGAGGCTGGGTTGCCGGGAATTGGCATGGGCCAGGATCCGATCGAATACGGCACGCACACCTGGCATACGAATCTCGACACTTACGAACGTATTCTCGAAGACGACGTAAAGAAAGACGCGATGGTGGTCGCATGGTCTGTTTACCAGTTGGCCATGCGCGACGATCTGTTGCCACGTTTTGCAAAGGGTGACATGCCGGCTAAACCGGAGGAGATAAGTGCGCAACCTGCAACGCCGCCCGTGCGTACAGATGCTCAGACTCCGGCAAAGACGACCAAGCCGCGAGGGAACACACGAAAAAGCAGAGGATGAGAGTGAGTTGGCAATAACTCGCCGTCAATTTTTAAGGCGAAGCGCACTCGCGGTGGCGGGCGCCGGACTGTATAAGTCGGGTGTTGTTAATGCGGTAGTACTGAATGGCCCGGCCAAAAAGGTGCTCGTTCTGGGCGCCGGAATGGCTGGGCTTGTTGCTGGTTATGAACTCTCTAAACTCGGTCACGACGTAACTATTCTCGAAGCTCGCACGCGGCCGGGTGGTCGCGTTCACACCTTGCGCGAACCGTTTTCTGACGGTCTTTATGCAGAAGCTGGCGCGGCGCGCATTCCCGACAATCACAATCTCACGCTCAAGTACGTAAAAGAATTCGCGCTGCCGTTGGAGCCGTTTTATCCGAGCAAGCTCAACGCGTTGAGATTCGATCGAGGCCAGCGAGAAGAAGTGCCGATCGACGGTTTCACGGATGCGATGACGCATTATTACGGTGGTGAGTTGGGTGGAAAACCGGAACGATGGCAAAAGATCAAAGGCGGGACGGATCTCCTTCCGAAAGCGTTCGCGGAGAAACTTGCCGGGAAGATTCACTATGGCGCCGCAGTGGTCAGGATCGAACAGGATGCTAATCAGGCGCGAGTAGTGGTTACCGACAACGGTCGTAAACAGACGCTCACCGCTGACGCTGTGCTTTGCACGATTCCATTTTCAGTCTTAAGGAATATTGATCTTCCGGCGTTATCGGAAGGCAAACGAGACATAATCAAACGCACTCGTTACGATGCGGTCTCCCGCGTTTACTTGCAAACCAGGAATCGTTTCTTTGAAGAGAAGGGACTTAACGGTTTTGCATTTACGAGTGGCGCGATCGAGATTTGGCAACCGACGTGGAGCCAGCCTGGACCACGCGGCATCCTGATGACCTACGCGAGACCCGGCGAAGCTGAGCGAATCACAGGGCTAAAAGAGTCCGAACGGATTGCGGTTACGCTGATGCAACTGGATGGGATGTTTTCGGGACTGCGTGAGAATTTCGAGCGTGGCGCGAGTAAGTGCTGGCTCGATGATGAATGGTCACGTGGAGCGTGGGCGTTTGTAGGGTTCACGGATTTTCTTGCTGCTGTGGCTGTCGACGGCCGGGTACACTTCGCGGGCGAACATCTCTCGCCGTGGTCTTCGTGGATGCAGGGGGCGTTGTCGTCTGGATTGAGGGCGGTGAAAGAGATTGAGGAAGGCGTGAAAGTCTAAGTCTTATCTGACTGGGAAGAGATCATCGACACTCATGGTCCATCCCGGTACTGCTGGTTCGGCTTCGGCAACCTGACCCTTGCGATAAATCGTGGCGTTTTCGGGACTACCCGCTCGATAGACCCGCACCACATCATCACTCAGTAGATCAACATCCCAAACCACGAGCGTACCCGCCGCAAAGTAATCTGCGCGTTTCTTCGCCATCTCTCGCTCTGCACGTGGTCCATAGTCATTTTCACTGCGAACTTCAACGGCAAAGACCGGCGCACCCTGGAAAAACTTCATGCGTGTCGATACACCAATATGGAATGCCGCATCAGGGCTGAATGATTCACGATGCGGAAGATTCACTATAAAACCCTTGTTATTGCTGACAGCACGTCCAATACGCTCGCGTTTGCTGTACGCGCGTAGTGAGGAATATATTTCGTCTCCCGCGTAGCCCGGGAAATCGCCTGTTGGAGACATGAGGATTATTTCTCCGTTGACGAGCTCAGCCTTGCCCTCGACCTTGTAGAGATCTTCGATTGTGGCTTCGACTTTAGTGCTCATAGGTCTGTGAGTGTTGTAACAAAGTGCGAGGATTGTATCCCTCGCTTGACGTCAAAAACAAATTGCTAACCGCCAATAAAACTCATCGTACGTGAGGGGGTGACAAAACCGGGATCGTTGATAAAGTGGCGGGGTTCCTTCTTCATTATTACCGAGTGAATGTAATCGATAATCTCGGCTCGCGAGGCGCCGCTGCGAACGACATCGCGCAGCGAGTGCTCGACGGTAGAAAACAGACACGTGCGAATCTGACCATCAGCCGTCAATCGTATTCGCGA
>DATEWS010000917.1:0-3878 GCA_035257785.1 Pyrinomonadaceae bacterium | reverse complement strand
TCGGGACGTCGCCCCTGGATCAAGATCAAAAAAAATGCGGAGCAGCCGTGAAAGGGCGGAATACTATTTCGGCCTTTCAGGCCTCAACGCCCTGAATTGGTGTGTAACCAACGCGCTCCGCTTCGCTTCGCGCTTGCCCCTGGCTTTCATATCTCGCGCCGTTGGCGCTTCCACTCAGTTGTAGGTAGACCGCGTGATTCTGAAAATGTAACTTTCACGGCCGTTCGGATCAGTCTTCACCCCGACGCGAACGCCGCCAATCTTCTCCACTGCTCGTTGCGAGCGCAGGTTAGTTGAGCCAACGAAGAAGATCACGTTATCGACGAATTTGAACGCGTGCGATAGCATCAATCGCTTCATCTCACCGTTGTAAACGCCGCCCCAATGCGATCGGGCAAGGAAACTCCAACCGATCTCGATCTCGCTACGTTCGAGATCGTAGCAATGAAATCTCGATGAGCCGATGACGCGCTCGTCTTTGCGGTCAATCGCGATCAGCGCACCTCCTGACTCTAGCGCTTCGTCAAAAAACTTTCGAAACACATCTCGTTTGTAGCGGTCAGAATTTGGGTGTTGCTCCCAGATCAGCGGGTCCGATGCGACTGCATACAACTGTTCGAAATCGTTAGCTCGCAGTGGCCGCAGTTCCAGTATCTCGCTCTTCAGTGTTGGTTGAAGCTCAAATGGCATCTCAGTAATAATCTTACTCATGAAAATTAATATTGAGCAAAGCTTTGATCAGATTAGCGAATATTGGTCTCCGAAAGTGATCAGCCGTGTCAACGACCAGTACGTGAAGATCGCAAAAGTCAAAGGCGAACTGACCTGGCACAACCATAAAGATGAAGACGAACTCTTCCTCGTCGTGCGGGGACGGCTGCTTATTCAACTCGAAGGTGAAGAGATCGAACTCAACCCCGGCGACATGTACGTCGTCCCAAAAGGCGCAATGCACAACCCCGTCGCCGCCGCAGAGTGTTGGGTGTTGCTAGTCGAGACAGTAACGACAAAACACACCGGCGACGTCGACACACCGCTGACCAAGTCGATCGACGAGCAGCTTGCGTAGGAACTACTTTGAGTTGAGGATACCGATCGTTGCTGGGACCTTGCCTCACAACTGAGGTTTTCGGACTTGGAGGAGGTCAGTACCGCAACGCGATAGCGTCGGGTCGCCCGTGTCAATTTTCTAACATCGCATCCCGTGAGACTAACCCGACGCTATCGCGTTACGGTACTGATGTTATGAAGCGAGCGCCTCCTCGTGAGTGCTAGACTCACGCAGCTCTGTGACAGGAGACTGGAAGGAGGCGCTATGGATGCAATATATATCGGCGTTGACTTTCATGCACGACAACAAACTGTCTGTTATTTGAAAACTGAAACTGGTGAACTCGTTATTTCTGAACTAAAGCACCAGGACAAAGCGCAAGTGCGTGCTTTCTACCAACAGTTCCCGGCACCGGTGATCGTGGGCCTCGAAGCCAGTGGTTATAGTCCCTGGTTCGAAGCCCTGCTCGAGCAACTCGGTTGCGCCGTCTGGCTCGGGCACGCCACTGAGATCCGGCGCCGCGCTCGTTGGCGCCAGAAGAACGATCGGCGCGACGCGGAACTCATTTGGGATTTAATGGTCCACAATGAGTTTCCGCGATTGCATCGCCCAGCCGTACAGAGTCGCGAAGTCCTGCGCATGCTGCGCTACCGGCAAAAGCTGACCAAGCTGCGCACCATGGCGAAGAACAGCCTACAGGCGATCGCCTTGCAAGCTGGTTTAGCCAAAGGCAAACAGCTGTTCACTCGCGCCGGTCAGGAGCAGTTCCGAGCTGCGGCACTGTCTCCGGCCTTGCAGTGGCAGCGCGAGCACTGGTTCAGCTTGCTGCAGCCACTGAATCAACAGCTATTGGAAACCATGGTCTGGTTCAAGGAGCAAAGCAAAGACGATGCGTGTGTTACCCAGCTACGTACGCATCCGGGACTTGGGTTACTTACTTCCCTTTGCCTGGTGCACACGCTGCAACCAGTCAGTCGCTTTCGCAATGCGCGCAAGGTGGCAGCTTATGCCGGCTTCGATCCGGTAGAACGTTCCTCAGCTGAGCGGCAACGCTTTCTGGGGATCAGTAAAGCCGGCTCGCGCTTATTGCGTTACCTGTTGGTGGAAGCAGCGCACACCGCGGTCAGATATGACGAGGACTTGCAGCGTTTTTACAAACGTCTGGCCCAGCGCCGCGGTCGTCCCAAGGCCAAGGTAGCGGCCGCCAGAAAACTACTCATCCGCGCCTACATCATGTTGCGTGATGAGATCGATTATGCGGAATTCCGCCGTCGAGCCGTCGCCGCTCGGCTTGCCCGTCAAGGTCAGAGGCCTTAAGTGCCTGAGGTACTGATTGGGCAGCCAGCCTCTTCCGAGCAATAAGCTGGAGAGAGCGGAGTAAACCTCATGGGTGGATAACCGCATAGATGATTGATCGTGGCTTGAGCCTTGATCAGTTGAGGACCGCAAAACAACGGTAGGTTAAAACAAACAGTCTCATGTCAAAGAGCAAAAACAGCAATAGAGCAACGGCAGGCGCTTCGCGGCGTCGTAGTCAGAGTTTGCCTAAAAAACTCTTGACAGCGAACGCCGTCTCATAGATGACCTTGTCCAACAATGATTTTTGAGTTTTAGATCGTCCCCGGCGGAGAAAGGCGGCCACGGAGCCGCCCCCCTACAGTTGCTTCGAACGTAGATTTTCGGTTGTCATCCTCAAATGGAAGAACGTATAAGAGCCAACGCAGAACTGGTCGTGCAACAGACACGATCACTTAGTGGCATCGACTTTGGCTACACGGAAGAGTCCGTCAAGTGGCTCGAGGGATATATCGAGCGGCTGCGCAACTCGGGAGAGTTCGAAAACGCCGAAGCAAAGACTAAACTCATAAGCGTGTTCGGTTCTTTTCTCGGCGAGTGCATAGTCCGCTGCTACGGTGGAGCGTGGAAGCTGCACGAGCCGGGAGTGTGGTGCGTCGCTTTCGACGAGAACAACAAGGCGTTTCCTTTCGCCAAGGTCGCAAAGCAGATCGATAACGGGCTGGAGGATGGCATCGCGAGTTTCTTCAGTATGATTCCACTTGTTTTTAAGGATCTTCCACGCGCGACGACGTCCACGCCGAAGCAGCCCTGGTGGAAAGTTTGGTGAGACTAGCGCATGTTATAATTCGTCTCGCATGCTCGATGAGCGGAAGAACCAAATCAAAGTCAGAGTTATTCGGGACGGGCTGCCAGAGCCGCCCGACAACGACTGGAGCATGGCTTCTCCCGAAGAGCGGATTGAAGCCGTATGGACGTTAACTGAGCTTTGTATGGCCTGGAACAAACCTTCGGCAAGTGAATCTAGACTTCAAAGAACTGTTACTCGCCTTCAACGCGCAGAACGTTGAATACCTGATAGTCGGAGCTCATGCTCTCGCAGCGCACGGGCACGTACGCGCGACCAAGGATCTCGATCTTTGGGTGCGACCCGACATTTTAAACGCTCGAAAAGTTATACAGGCCCTTTCAGATTTCGGTGCGCCTTTGAGCGATTTAACCGCCGATGATTTGAGTCGGAAGAAAACGATCTTTCAGATTGGGCTGCCGCCTGTACGCATCGACATAATCACCAACATCGACGGCGTTGAATTTGAGGAAGCATGGCCGGATCGCTTAGAGATGTCGTTTGGGGATGTGCCCGCCTTTGTGATTTCCCGTCACCATCTGATTACTAATAAAAAAACTTCAGCCCGCCTGCAAGACCTGGCTGACGTACAGCAATTGGAAGCAATCGAAGATCGATCTTAGCTCAACGTGAAAACGTTGAGTTCAGACTTCGTTACTATCGCGCCAACTGCTGCTCGCGAGC
>DATEWS010000916.1:0-4751 GCA_035257785.1 Pyrinomonadaceae bacterium | reverse complement strand
TCGATCGTGATGTCGCCGTTTTGAGAACCGGCATAGGCTCCGGCGACGCCCGCGATCATGATGTCGCCATCGCGAGTTTGCACTTGAACAGTCGCGCCGGCCGGTACATTCATCTCAACACTCGCCAGCGCCTGGCAATCGAGTCGCGTCCGCGCGGCTGTTGTCTTGTCAGATATCATCACATCGACGCGGGATGCAGGTTTTGGATTATCTTTGATTTTGTCGATACGTCGAAAATCGATCTGCGCCGCGTCAATTGAACGCACGCGAATCTCATTTTTGTCCCAACCATTAACGGTGAGTGTGCCGGAGGCGACACACAGGGTGATGGTGGCTTGAGCGTCAACTGTAAGCGAACGCTCGATATTTTCACCTGGTTTTGTTGGTTTTTCGTCGTGAGCGAGTGTGGAACCTGCCAGAGAGACAATGAGGCCGGCTACTACGCAAACTGCGAACAACTTCTTTGTCAACTTAGAACCCGGCCCTTTCAGTGTCCGCGACCTCCACCCACACGTGCATCAGCAATCGTGTTGAGGAGGTCCACTTTGCTCTGATAAGCAGCAAACATGAAATCAGCCGCATCGGGGTCATTCGGGTTACTCTTAGCCGCACTTCGAGTAGCAGCAATGGCACGATCGACAACTGCGAGGTTACGTTCGTATTCGACCTGGAGCGCCGGTCTCATACTCTTCTGACCTGATTTGATAGTGGAATCGAGTCTTGCGATCGTCTGCAAGTAAGAACGTTCGCCTGGAAGCAGCTTCACTGGACGGTTGGCGTAAGGTTCTGGGGCCGGCGCGGATTTCACGGTGCGCAGTCTCGGGTTACTTGCGGGGCGAACCGGTGTTTCCACCTTGATCTTCTGCGAAATAGTTTGCGAACCGCTCCAAGGTAGCGGCGCGGGAGCATTGTTGACACGATTATCGGGAGCGGGAGTTGTTACCTTAGCAACCTGCTTTTGAGGCTCAGGCGTGCTCTTCATTTTCACAACGGCAAAGATCGCGGCAAACGCCAGCACGACTGCCAAACTCGCATAACCCAGCGCTCGCTGAGTGCCAAAATTGAACAGACCGGAGAAGAAACCTGTCTTTTGTGATGACCGGGCGAATGCGAGACGATCACCGAGGACCACCTCATCGATACGCTGGCGCAGCCGTTCTGTCGGCACACTCGCCTCAAACTCCGTCGTCAACGCGTTCATCACGAGCGCCGATTCTTCTTCGAGCTCGCGTGCCGCAGCCGCGCAGGTTGCGCATGAGGCTAGATGCGAGGTGACGCTTTCCATCTGCTCGATGGGAAGCTCACCGTCGAAATAGCATTGCAGTTTTCCCTCATCCAAACACCGTGTCATCGTTTGCCTCCGATCTTACCGTAGACCCTCGCAAACTCTTTCCGGCCGCGCGCCACCAAACTACCGATGTTCGTCTCTTTGAGTGACAAACTGGTGGCGATTTCCCGGTATGAGAGTCCCTGTTGTTTCAGTAACAGGCAACTTCTCATCGGCTCTTTTATCTTGTCCAAAGCGCGGCGAGCTTCTTCGATTGCCTGGCGGCGTTCGAAGTCCTCTTCCGGTGCATCGACAAAAAAGCCATTTTCAGCCGTACTTTTCTGATACTCATTGTCGCGAACCATCGAGCGGCTTTGACCCCGCAAGGTGTTTCGCGCGACGTTGAGTGTCACACGCAACAGCCACGCCCGCAGTAAATCCTCGCCCGGCGTGGAGTTGAGATTGCGATAAAGTCTTAGAAACACTTCCTGCGTCACGTCTTCGGCCATGGCCGAATCGCGAACGACAGCTCTAGCCGTCCTAAAAACGGCGCGGTGATGGAGGGTAAACGCTTCGTCGAAACTGAGCGGACCTACCGCCTCAGTCCCGATGTCGTTAGGCATGGACTCGATCAAAGCTCTAGCTTGTCCGTTCATCAATCACCGCTCTCTCAACAGTGCAAACACCACAAACTACTGACTTGTGGCAAGATTCTTGCCGGGCAGTGGAGTGCAGTATTTGGAACGGGGGTATTCTAGTCCTGAACCCCGTCCGACACCAATATCTAAAACGGTGACCTAAGTATGTGTATCAAGGGGGCGATCCGTTGCGTTGAACGTCTCCCCGCGATGGAAAGTTCAGCCGCGGATTTGGCGGATTTAAAAATCAGATCTGCGCTGATCCGCCAAAGATCCGTATAATCTCCTTCCTTGTCTCAACAATTAGAAAACAGTGTGTTTATGCGTGCGTGTCGCCGGGAGCCGGTGCCGTATACGCCGATCTGGCTGATGCGGCAAGCCGGCCGGTACATGCGCGAATATCGTGACGTCCGTTCCAAAACGACTTTTCTCGACCTGTGCAAGACGCCTGAACTCGCGGCCGAAGTGACTGTTACCGCCGTCGAGCGACTCGGCGTCGATGCGGCGATAATCTTTGCGGACATCCTGCTGATCCTTGAACCGATGGGCATCGACCTCGAGTTTGCTGCCGGCGAAGGCCCGGTCATTCACAATCCCGTTCGCAAACCCGCAGACGTCGATCGACTCCTTGAAATTGAAGACGTCAGTGCCCTGGAGTTTGTTAACGAGGCGATCCGTCAAACCCGTCGCGCGCTGCGTCCTGACATCCCGCTGATTGGCTTCTGTGGCGCGCCGTTTACGCTCGCGTCGTACGTTATCGAAGGGGGCGGTTCGAAAAACTACGTACACACAAAGCGGCTGATGTATGACGACCCCGGCGCCTGGCACGCACTCCTGTCGTTGATCTCGCGAGGTTTGGCGAAGTACCTGAACGCGCAGATCGCAGCGGGCGCGCAGGCAGTTCAGTTGTTTGACTCGTGGGTCGGAAGCCTGGGTCCGGATGATTATCGTGAGTTTGTTTTGCCGCACACGCGCAGCGTGATCAGCAATGTCACGCCCGGTGTTCCGGTGATTCATTTCGGCACCGGAACGGCGGCGCTGCTGGAGCTGATGCGTGAGGCTGGTGGCGATGTGATCGGACTCGACTGGCGTGTGCGTCTTGATGAAGGTTGGCGGCGCGTCGGACACGACGTAGCAGTTATGGGAAATCTCGATCCGGTTTCGTTGTTTGCGAAACAGGACGCGCTGCGCGAACAAGTGAAACGGATCCTCGATCAGGCCGGTGGGCGACCGGGGCACATTTTTAATCTGGGCCACGGGATTCTGCCGGAGACACCGGTTGAGAACGTGATCGCACTGGTCGAGATGGTCCATGAAATGAGTGCGAAATGAACCACGGATTACACGGAGCAAAGCCCGGATTTGATGCGTTGCTGCTTGTGTCTTTCGGTGGGCCGGAAGGAATGGATGATGTGATTCCCTTCCTCGAAAACGTCCTGCGCGGCCGCAACGTGCCTCGCGAACGGATGCTCAGCGTTGCGAAACATTACGAGATGTTCGACGGGGTCAGTCCGATCAATCAACAAAATCGAAACTTGATCGCGGCGCTCGAGAAAGAATTGGAGCGGAATGGACCGCAGTTGCCGATCTACTGGGGCAATCGCAACTGGCACCCGATGCTCGTCGACACTGTTCGTCGCATGACTGACGATGGCATTCAGAATGCGCTCGCGTTTGTGACTTCTGCTTACAGTTCTTATTCGAGTTGTCGCCAGTATCTGGAAAACATCAGCGACGCGCAGGCGCAGGCTGGACCAGGCGCGCCACGGATCGAGAAGTTGCGACAGTTCTACAATCACCCGTTGTTTATTGAAGCGAACGTTGATCATATTCGCGCTGCGCTCAAACAGGTTGGTAATGCTCAACTCGTGTTTACAGCACACAGTATTCCGGAATCGATGGCGGCAAATTGTGATTACGCGATGCAACTGGCAGAGACAGGGGGTTTGATTGCGCGCGAGTTGAAGGTCGATAACTGGCAACTCGTTTATCAGAGTCGCAGCGGTTCGCCAATGCAGCCGTGGCTGGGACCGGATATTTTGGAACACCTGAAGTCGTTGGCGAACGCGGGTGTGAAAGAGGTCGTGGTCGCGCCGATCGGGTTTGTGTCCGATCACATGGAGATTGTTTACGATCTCGATTTCGAGGCACAGAACCTGACCCGCGAGTTAGACATGAAAATGGTGCGAGCGGCGACCGCGGGCACGCATCCTTCGTTCGTGAAGATGATCAGGGAATTGTTGCTCGAACGAATGGATAACGCACCGGCGCGGTTTGTCGGATCACACGGTGCACGCACGGGACTTTGTGCGCTGGATTGCTGCCTCAAATGAATTCTCACGTCATCATTATCGGTGGCGGTATTTCCGGTCTGGCGGCTGCACACCGTCTCAGCGAACAAAACGTTCAAGTCACAATCCTCGAAGCCTCAAATCGACTCGGCGGCACGATTCAAACCGAACATCGCGACGGCTTTCTCCTTGAACGTGGACCAGACTCTTTCATCTCTGAAAAGCCACAGGCCGTTGAGCTCGCGAAACGATTGGGGCTTGAGTCGCGGTTGGTCCAAACAAACGAACAATTTCGCCGCAGTTTCATCGTGAGAGACGGGCGGCTGCGTGCCGTGCCGGAAGGTTTTCAATTGCTGGCGCCGTCGCGACTCTGGCCGTTCATCACGAGTGACATTTTCAGCGTCGCCGGCAAAGCGCGCATGGCTGCGGATTTGTTGCTGCCGCGCAGGAGCACGAACGGAACGAATGATGAAAGTCTCGCGAGTTTTGTGCGACGAAGATTGGGTGAGGAAGCGTTAACTCGAATGGCGCAACCGATGGTTGGCGGAATTTACA
>DATEWS010000915.1:0-3267 GCA_035257785.1 Pyrinomonadaceae bacterium | reverse complement strand
GGCGGTGTTGGTGACACAGTTGGTGAAGGTGTAGGCGTTGGCGTCGGATTACCACCACACGTCGGGAACCTGAAGGATCCGATACGCGTGCGCCAGTTGAAACTGGTCGTCGTTGCGTAATACTCGCTCGTAAACCAGAACGTGCAATCGTCGACCGGGTCCACCGTCAGCGCAGCGTAATCTCCCCAGCGACTATTTGTACCCGTCTGGCTTCCCGTACCAGCGAACAGAAGCGCCTCACCCTGGCCCAACGTGTTCAAAGGATCACTCGCAAGCCGACCCGCATATCGCAACTCGGGAAAGATCGTTGCACTCGAAGCGCTGTAGCCGATGGCGATGTTTCCATCGCGGTCCATAGCCGCACTTCCCATCCAGCGCCACGTCGAGTCAGGTTGATAAGTGCTCTCCTGTGCGACGGTCACTGGTCCACTCGTAACGTTGCGCAACTCAAACCAGCGAATGCCTGCGACGCTTGAGGAACTCACCGTGTAGTTGCCGACCACAGACTCATGATCGCCAAAGTTTCGATAGGTAAGCCGGAACATCAAACGGTCGCCGAGGCCGTCAAGACGCGAAGTCGTGCCGCCTTGTGGCACACACGATCGCGTTGTCAGGCAAAGCGCGGAAAAACCGGCCGCCGTTGGATTGGCAAAGACTGTAAAACTTGAATTTGCCGGCGTAGCGAAATCGGCGTGAAAGTGAAACAGCTTGTAACCACCTGGACCAGGCCATTCCACAAATACGGCCGGTGCGCCGGGCGGCGGCAGCGTAGCGCCGTCGAGATCCGCGGGCAGATAAGTCTCTTCCAGCGCTCCGCCAGTGATCCCGGTCGTAATGAAGGTTGCCGGCAAGCCGGCGAGCATCTTGGCGCGATCGAAGGCGAAGGGTTGAGGACCGAGATACGACGTACCACTTGAGTTGAACACGTTCATGCTCATGTAGTATCCGTCCGGCCACACGCTCAGGTGCGGGTAGTCGAAGAAGTTTGACCCGAGATGAAACGCGTAACGATGATATGAACCGGTCGCATCACCAGTCGTTGAAACGGCCACGCATTCATCAGTCGGCGGCGAACCTGCGAATTGCGAGATGATCCAGCGATCTGCCAACTGATCGTACATGACCACCGGATCGCCTCTGCCATTCGACTCGCAAACACCACCAAAGCCGCCCCAGATAGTCTCGATTCCTGATGGTCCAAGTAATGATGCGCCCGTCGTCTTGTCAAAGACCTGGAAGCCTTCGTTGACGATCTGAACATACTGGGTAGTGCCCACTTCGCCGTTTGTGTCGGGCGGAGCGCAGTTACACGAGACTCCGGGAAATTGCATGCCGTTGAAGTTCTGATCCGCTGTCGGCATGTTGGCAGCGGTGAATGCGTCGGCCGCAATCGTCTTTTGGACTCGCTGATCCGGCGCGTCTTTGTGAACGTGCGGAATCTTGGGATTTTCGTTGGCTTCTCTCTTCGGCTTGAAGACCGGTTGCTGCTTCATTTCGCGCACGGGCCGTGAGGTGTCGTTTCGGATCGACTCACCAACAGTGACCGTCTGCTTCTGTCCCTGAAAAGGGACACTCGCGGTGTTTGCTGCGGCTGCTGACTGGGAGCGTTTTGCCTCGATAATCTGAGGAACAGTCAAGACAGCGGCAAAGAACAGAACTGCAATTACCAGAACAAGAATTCTGACGCGCATTCGGGATTTCCTCCGGGCTTGAAATCGACATGACAAACGAGGGGTGCTTCATGGGAAGTACTTTAGCCGCTAGTAATTGCGTGGGCGGCAGGGTCTGAAGCAGGTGAACGCTACCATATGTCAGCACAAAAGGCCAAGAAAACAGGCCACATAAAGGTACATAAACGCACATAAAGGACAAAATTCCTGATTGACCTTCGGCTTCTGAGAAAACCCTTATTCTTCTTATGTGCCTTTTTCTGGCCAAAACTGGTTTAATACGCGGCGATGACCAAACCACTGGCGCTTTTCCTAATGTGCGCTCTGTTGCTGTTCGTGTCGTGCTCGCCGGCGCCGCTCAGGATCGGCGTTTTTCTTTCGCTTACGGGCGCCACTTCTGCCTATGGCGTTTCCGCTGCGAACGGCATGAAGCTGGCGGAAGCTGAGGTCGGTTATATCAAAGGTATTCCGGTCGAACTGGAAATCGCAGACGACCATTCAAACACGGACGAAGTGCCCGGCATCGTTAATCATCTAATCAAAGAACGCGAAGTAAAAGCGTTAATTGCTGAACCAGTCAGCACCAGAGCCATGGTCGCCGCGCCCATCGCGCAACAAAACCAGATCGTCATGATCTCTTCGGCGTCAGTTAAACCTGAACTGACGATGCAAGGGAACTACATTTTTCGAGCGTGCTTCATAAGTCCCACTGAAGGCGAGGCGATTGCGAAATTCGCGCGCGAAACGTTGAAAGCGAAAACGGTTGCCATCATCCTTGATCCGAAGAACGATTACGCCGCAGTGCTCGCACGATACTTTGCTGAGTCGTTCAGAATTCAGGGAGGCCAACTCATCAGCCAACAAACGTACGAAGCGAACGCCAACGATCTGGCCACTCAAGTAGCAGCCATCAAATCAGCGGCGCCTGACGTGATCTTTGCACCGGGCTTTTATACGACGGCGCCGCTCGTGGCGCGTGAAGTAAAACGCGCCGGCATCAAAGCGCCGCTCATCGGCAGTGATGGTTGGGACTCCCCGGACCTACTCAAGAAGGACAGCAAAGTATTTGAAGGCGTTTACTTCGCCAATCACTTTTGGATTGGCAGCGACGATCCGCTCGTGAAACAGTTCGTGGCAAAATATCGCGAGCGATATCATGTCGATCCTGATGCAGGGGCCGCGACTGCTTACGATGCGGCACGCATGCTTTTTGATGCGTTCAAACGCGCCAAGTCTAAGGAGAGTGCTGACCTTCGAGACGCACTGGCCGCGACCAAAGACTTTCCGGGCGTCACCGGGAAGATTACGCTCGACGCAAATCGAAACGCGCAAGTACCGGTTTACATTCTCCGTATCGAGGGTGGTAAATTCACCTTACAACACTAGTCATCCCCGACGGGTACGCCAATTTTTTAAGGAGCAGAAGCAATGAAAGTTTTTCGCATAGTTGTAGTTGTAGCCGCAATTGCCCTTGCGGCGTTTACGATCCTGGCACAAACGCAGACGCGCCCGGCGGCTACTTCCGCAAACATCGCCATCATCGACTCGTCTATGTTCAGTGATGACAAGAATGGCATCGCGCGCGTCATGGCGGCAG
>DATEWS010000914.1:0-2269 GCA_035257785.1 Pyrinomonadaceae bacterium | reverse complement strand
GAAATGCAAAATGGCTTTGAAGCGATGTACGCGCACAAAGTCAACGACTCGCTCGTCGACATGGGCCGCGAGACGTTCGAAGCAGTCAACTTTTTGAAACAGGCGAATCCGGGCCAGTACACGCCTGACAATGGCGCGCAGTATCCGCGCAATCCGTTTGGGAATTCGTTGTTGCAGATTGCGCAGCTCATCAAAGCTGACGTCGGGTTGGAAGTTGCTTTTACGGATATCGGTGGGTGGGACACGCATGTGAACCAGGGTGACGCGCGCGGGCAACTCGCGAATCTGCTGGGGCAGTTCAGTTCCGGAATCGCGGCGCTGTACCAGGATTTGGGCCAGCGAATGGACGACGTCGTGATCCTGACGATGTCAGAGTTTGGACGCACGGTGCATGAGAATGGAAATCGTGGTACGGACCACGGACACGCGAACGCGATGTTTGTGATGGGGAACAGCGTGCGCGGCGGTAAGGTGTATGGACGTTGGCCGGGACTGAAGGAGGATCAACTCAACGAAGGACGTGATCTTGCGTTGACGACTGACTTCAGAGACGTTTTCGGTGAGGTCGCGTCGCGGCATCTGGGAACGAAAGACACCGGAGCGATCTTCCCGGCTTACTCTTTGAAGCCCTCAAACTTCAAAGGCTTTCTAGCCTAACGGATATTTCTCACGCAGCGACGCAGCGACGCAGCGAATAACAACTTCGTTGCGCCGTTGCGCCGCTGCGTGAAACCTTCTCTCACCACCTCAAACTCCCGAACCTGTTAATCAAGTACAGCATAAAACCCGCAATCAAAGACACAGTTATCGCGAGTGTGAACGCCTCGTTATCGCGCCCCGCCTGTACCGCATCGTAGATCGCCACCGACGCCGTCTGAGTCTTGCCCGGAATATTCCCCGCGATCATTATCGTCACGCCAAAGTCGCCGAGCGCGCGTGCGAAAGCCAGCGCGGTCGCGGCTAGAACGCCTTTCGCCGCGAGTGGCAGCGTCACCCGAAAGAAGATCAGCCGATTATTCAACCCCAACGTCCGCGCCGCCGCTTCGAGATCCGTGTTCACACCTTCAAACGCCGCACGCAAACTCTTCGTCACTAACGGCAACGCGTGAATCGTCGCCGCGATGATCGCCGCCGTCACCGTAAACGTCAGTCGAATACCCAACGCGCGATACAGAAAACCACCGATCGCCGAACGCGTACCGAGCAACACCAGCAGGTAATAACCCAGCACAGTCGGCGGCAGGACGAGGGGCAACGTGACGAGCGCATCGACGAGATTGCGTCCCGGAAATCGTTTGCGGGCCAACAACCATGCCAGCCCCGATCCGGCGATCAGTGCAATCAGTGTCGCGGCCGTGGCTACGGCGAAGGAAAGCCTAATGGGGAACCAGTTGATCACGGGTGTCTCGCAGCATGATACAAGAAAACAGCGTCCCGACTATTATCCCGCAGAGGTCCCACTGAAGATCGGTGGCGGTATCGTAAGGACCCCAGATGCGATGCCCTCCGAAATAGACTTCATCCCACAACTCGATGATCTCGTAGATCGCAGAGATGCTGAAAACAATCGTCGCCGCAAAGAACGCCGTGAGTTTGATTGGCAGTCGATAACCATTACGTTGCAGTACATTGCTCACGAGCCAAACGATGATCGGACTAACGAGCACCTGGACCATCGTGTGCGCGAACTCGTCATACTGCATTGGTCCAAACAGTCGTCCATACATGCGAAAGAAGTTTCCGAGTGCATCGACTTGCAGCGCCACGAAAACGAGTCCTAAAAGTGAGACTGGAATGCGCAGCTTGAGACGCGCGCTCACGTAGAAGTAGAAGATCCCGAGGAAGCCGACGACAAAGATCGTGTTGAAAGCGAGCGAGAGGTAACACATCTTCGTCAGGAACGCGGCGCCTGCAAACAGGCTCAGCATTACCAACGGTATTTCGACCCAGGTGCGGAAGCGAGTGGGGGTTTCGGTATAATCGAGTTCGTCCATCTATGACGCTCCTCAAACCAAAGCTGCTGCGATTTGAGTCGTTGCCTTCCACCAACACCGAACTGGCGCGACTGGCGTCTGAAGGCGCCGCGGAAGGCGTTGCAATTCTGGCGGATGAGCAAACTGCGGGCCGGGGGCGTTTGCAGCGCGCGTGGTCTTCGCCGAAGGGCGCGGGACTCTATTTCAGCATTCTTTTGCGACCCGCAACTCCGATAGATCAGTGGCCTTTAATCACTTTCGTGGCGGCACTCGCAGTTGGCGACGCATTGCAGGAA
>DATEWS010000913.1:0-7572 GCA_035257785.1 Pyrinomonadaceae bacterium | reverse complement strand
TTCATCCCAAAGCTGCCGCGAGTAACGCGTGAGCGCAAACTGCGCTTCGGAATCATCCATCACGACGAGATGGCCCATGCCCGCCGCAGTCGCGCCACCGCCGATTATCCCCGCCTCGACGATCGCGACACTCAGTCCTTCGCGCGCACACTCCGCCGCGCACGCGGCTCCAACAATCCCGGCGCCGATGATCACCACGTCGTAGCTCATCTGGGAATGCCCATCGCCAGTGGATCGCGTTCGTCAATAATCAAATCCGACTCGGCGGTGATGAAAGCCGATCCTTTGATACACGGATGGACAACGTTGTCGACCACTTTCACCCGGCCCTCAAAAACACTGCCGACAATACTCTCCTGCCGCCACACCTCGCCCTCGCGCAGTTTTCCATCAGCGACGAGACACGCGAGCTTCGCGCTCGTGCCGGTGCCACACGGCGAACGGTCGTAAGCCTTACCGGGGCACAGCACGAAGTTTTTACTATCAACGCCTGCGAGTTTCGACGGCGCAAAGAGTTCGACGTGATCGATCTCGTGACCACCAACTCCGGTGATGCCCGCCTGGGCCAATGCCGCGCGCACTCGCAAAGTAAAATCCATCAAGCGATCGAGATTGTCGAGCATCAATTCCTCGTTGTGTTCCTTGACGAGAAAAAACCAGTTACCACCCCACGCAATATCGCCCGTAACTGGTCCGACTCCCGGCACATCCACTCTTACGTTCGTCGCTAATCGATAACTCGGCACATTCGCGACTTCAACTCTCCCCTCTTCGTCCAAATGCGCGACGACTATCCCAACCGGCGTTTCAATTCCATGTGCGCCCGGACCGATGCGCTTCAGGTAAGCGAGCGTCGCGACCACGCCGATGGTCCCATGCCCGCACATCCCCAGGTACGAGACGCCGTTGAAATAGATCACTCCGGTTACACATGATTTATCGACCGGTGGACACAGCAACGCTCCCACAAACGCGTCCGAGCCACGCGGTTCGTTCACAACGGCGCATCGAAAGTCGTCGTATTCATCGCGAAAGCGTGCGACACGATTCGAGAGTGCGTCGTTGCCCAGATCGGGACCACCGCTGATAACGACACGTGTCGGCTCGCCACCCGTGTGCGAATCGATTACCTTGACGCGTCGTAGCATGATTTCTTCAAACTATCATAAAGCTCCGGAAACTTGTTAAAATCCGCGACCCGAAAGGCCGATACCCGAGAAGGCGATAATAGATGCGAAAGTTGTTCCTCCTTGTTTGTTTGTGGTGCTGCTGTGCCGTTTCGGCCTTTCCGCAGTTAACTCCGTCTCAGACGCGCGAAGCAGAGTGGAAGGCCTATGCACTACCGCAGACTAATTTTGCGCGGCAAAAAAGTGCCGATAATAGGGTCGTTTTCCGCGTTCCCGCCGACTGGAAGCAGCAAGGTATTGAGCTGACATTCGCCGGACCTTACTCGTCCTCAATTCGCGTCTTCGTACAGGAAATACCGGACGGTTACCCGCTACAAGACTACGTCACGTCGTTTCTGCAAGCCGTGAGAGACAACGCCGGCACACCGGACGCGACGTTGACTCGCAAAACACAGATCCAGGATTTCGAAGCGCGCGAGATCTTTCTCGAAAACCCAAATGCCGAAGGCGAGGTGTTCCGCAGCGTCTTCTGGGTTACGGTCAATGGGCCACTGGCACTCGCATTTAATTTTAAAGCTCCGGTCGCTCACGCGACAGAGCTCGAGCCTTTCTTCAAGGCAACGGTGCAGTCGGTCGTATTTCTTCCACGTTATGCTACGTCCTTCGAAGCGCTGCGAACTACGGCAGTGAAGGCGGGCACCACTAGTCCGATCTACGAGCTCGAGAACATCGTCGCTTCACTCGATGAACTGGGTGTCGATCGCGAGCCTGCGATCACGCGTCTGGCCGCGCTTTTCGCGTCGCAACCCGATGCGCCACTCGATCTGCTCGTTGATGGCCGTCCGATTGTTCGGAGTGTCGCCATTCAGGCGTTGGTGCGATCCAACAACAGTTCGCTTACGCCTTTTCTCTCGGATCCAGTCGACGACAGAGACCCCCTCGTGGCTGAAGCTGCGGCGCGCGTAGTCGCGACCAGGCCAGGTGTCATCGATGAACTCATCGAACGCTCGATGTCCGGTCATCGGATTGAGTTGATCGCGCGACTTTGGCCCTTCATGTCGAAAGAGAAGCGGATGGACTTGTTGCAGCGAATCTTTAGTCAGACGGCTCACCGCAACGCAGATCCACCGCCACCTGCGAAAGCACCAACAAAGCCCGAAGTCACAGTCTCAGTAAAAGAGTTGCGCGCGGTGAAACCGGGCGAGGCGCCGCCCCCTGTCGCTAAGAACTTCTCGAACGATCCGAATGTTCAAATCGGCGCACTGACGCTGCTGGTGGATGTTTCACCGGAAGAATTCAAGCTGCCGCTCGATCGAATCATGGCTTCGAACAACGACGAGTTGATCGAGCTCGCGTTGCAAGTTGCGTACATACGGGGAGAGGCTTTGCCAGTGGAGCCGTTGTTAAAGCTCGTGAAGTCCACCGATCTACAGCTCAGCGGATTTGCGGCGAGCTGTCTCGCATTCTCGGCGGGCATCTCTGACATTGCGCGCATCGAGCCACTGATCTCAAAAGATCCGGCGAAGAAAGCTCTCGACGACGAACTCAAAACAACGATCAAGAAGATCCGGTTTCGACACGAACTCAGCAACGCGAAAAGCGCTAAGGAACAGCGCGAGATCCTCGGCAAAGCCCAGGGCGACGCGGCTCTCGCCGACTTCGCCTGGCGTTATGACTGCGAAGCCACTGTTACGGGCTGCCCTCAAACGGCGCCGAAACGAGAGCTCACCGTAAAACCGTTCGGGGAAAATCTGTTTCCGAAAAAAGTTCGTCACTACATTGCCTTTCCGAAACCGGGCGAAGCGGTTCAGAAGTTTTACGAAACGCTCCAGGGCCTGCAGCTTGATTCGCCCCGTTCACAGGCAAGCCTCGCGCTCATGTTGAACGGCGCGCGACAGATGCTCGGCAAACAACTGAACGCTCCCGCCGGCGCGCCGTCACTGCTCGAATACACAGGCATCGATACGAACGCGCCGATTGCCTTCGGTTCGTGGACTGCCGATAAAGCTGCCGACAGCACCGCAGCGGCAGAACGACGCGCCATCATCCTGCGAGTCAAAGATCGCGCGCGGTTCGAGCGGCTGGTTATGCAATTTCAGAGTACCACCGGAAGTTTTACAAGTCTGGGCGATTACGTTGCTGTCGGAACGCGCGCGATTGCAGCATTGCCGGCGTTTTTACCGTTCACAGCCCAGGCGATTGCTTCTGCCGAACCAACCAAAAAGAAAAAGCCCCTTCGAAAAAGTTATTCCGTCATTAGCGACAAAGAATGGAATGGACTGCGTGTCCGGACGCTTGAACAACGACGCATCAACGGTGAAGGACAGATCGAAAACTACATCACCTACCTGACGTTCGTTGGCGACACGGCGATCCTGACATCAGACTTGGCTGCGCTTCGCGATCTTCTCAACAACGAAGGACGCGCGACGCTCGCCGAGAACACCGAGTTTCGCAAAGCGGTCGAGGGAGGTGCTGAGGCGTTCTACTTCAGCGATCCTCGCGCGGTGTTTGCAGATGCGAGTGACGCCGGCAAACTGGATGACTTCAACGTTCACGAGAGTGGAACCCTGAACATCACCAACGCTACGTGGGAAAACTCGCATCAACTGTTTTTCGGCGAAAGTGATTGGACCAAGCCGCTGCTGCCGTTTCATCCGAGGGATCTTTCCGCTCCGCGCGAACTGCTACCCGCATCGACAATCGCTTACTTCCTGCTGAACGTCGATCTCAAGCTCGGCTGGTCCGGAAAGCCCAAAACGCTTTTCGTTCCAGAGGAAGAAGCAGATTTTACGAATTTGTGGTCGCTTAATTTCAACGACGAAGTGTTGCCTGAGCTCGGGCCGGAGTGTGGCGTAGTCGTACTGGAACTGTCGGCTTTTGACGATCTCGAGGACCCCTCGTGGGCCGTATTCTGCAAGTTGAAGAGCAATAAACTGGTCGCGGCGTTGAATGCCGGCAAGCTATTCAACGGAGTTGGGCCGGCGAAGGATGTCGCACAGATCAAAGTCGACGCTGTTCCTTATTTTGTCGCCGCACGAAGCGGGTTTTTGATTGTTTCGAATCGCGAACAAGGCCTCGCGGCATTTGATGGTAAGACGAATCTCGCGTCCACACGCGACTATTCACGAGCGGTCGAGAAATCTCCCGGCAACGTGCTCGCCTTCGGTGGTTACAATCTCGAAGCGGCAGTTGCAGACGCAAAAAAAACAGAGATCGAAGGACTCAACGGTCAAATCGCAAATATCATCTTCTCGATCGCGTCGGCCTTTCACAGTCAAAACTTCTACGCGACCGCGACTTCAAAATTGATCGAAGCCCACTCGTCCGTCTCGATGGATCGCGAGGGACGTTATTCGGTCTCCGACTTCGCGGAGTTGTCGAAAGGCAGAAACATTACCTTTGCTTCAGTGGAACCGACTGGCCTTCCGATCATCGATCAAAATCGAGTCAGCAGCCTGTTGTTGCGCGTCAAGGCAAAGGCTGCTGGTCCAATCGAAGACATTAAAGACGACGTTAAGAATGCCGACCAAACGGTCGAACAGAAATCCGCGACCGAGTTGTTGTTACGGATCTCCGCGCGGCGCAGCGCGCCAGAGAAAGCAGTTGAATTGCCGGTTAAAGATCCGCAATTCGCACCGTACTTAAAATCCACCGCTGAATTCGCGGCAGACGACGAGCAGGTAAAAAAGCAGGCGCGTGAAATCGCGGGCGAAGATCACGATGCGTGGAGCGTCGCGCGCAAGTTGGCTGACTGGACGCACCAGAATCTCGAGTGGAAAGCAGTGGCTAACGCGGATGCGCGACAGACGCTCGCCACCCGCGAAGCAGACTGTTCCGAGTTCAGCACGCTCTTCGTCGCGATGGCGCGCTCACTCGGTTTGCCGGCGCGCATTGTTTCGGGGTTGGCTTACGGCGGTAGCTCGTTTGGTGGACACGCGTGGGTTGAAGTGTGGGCCGGCAAGTGGATCGAACTCGATCCCACGTGGGGCACTCACTTTGTCGACGCGACGCACATCCGCAACGAGTCGAGCGCACTCGTTGCTTCAGCGTCGCTAAGTCTGATCGAGCTTGAAGTGCTCGAAACGCGCCGCAACGTCACTGAATTTCAGAAGTCTCCCAAAGCGCTCGCGCAGCACTTGCTCAAGGCAATTCCCGGCGCCAACAAATCCGATCTCGAAGCAGTACTCGATTTGGGAATTCTCACCGATGAGTTGATGGGCGCCGGGGCGTGGTCAAAGATGACCGACTCCGAACGGAGCCAAATGTCGTCCGCGTATCGGCGAGCAGTACACGAGATCACCGACGGTTATGGCTCCGCGGGAAAAATGCGTCTGTTGCACCTCGAAGAAAAAGAGAACAGCGCCGAAGCGATCACCCTGCTTGGACCATTCGATCTGCTGTTGAAGCTGCGGTTCATTCGTCGCGATGGCATGTGGCATCTGGTTGAGATCGTAGAGAATGACACGAATCTCAACACCATTGCGGAAGCAGTTAAGCCGACGATCACAGCTATCGAAAACGCGCGCGCCGGTCGCAAGGCCGTGGTCGTGCCAACCGACGTCTCGCGCGTGCTGTTACTGCTTAACTCTAATGCCGAAAAAGCACTCACAATCGTCGAAGGCGCACTCAAAACCAAACCTTCAGATCCTGATTTACGGCTTCTCAAAGCACTCACGCTTTTGAACCTGGAAAAAAGAGACGAGGGAATAAAACTTCTGCGCGAGCTTACCAACGAGGGTTTTGTACCGGCAGTTTACCGGCTTGCTTCCGAACTGCATCACTCCGAAGACGAAAAGGTAAAACTGGAGGCGATCACTTTCTACAAGCGTTATACGGAACTCGAACCTCACGATTCGCGTGGCTTCCGCGATCTGGCGATCGTCTCCGAAGATACGCAACCAGCCCAGGCAGAAGCCGCTTATCGCAAACTCATCGAGCTCAATCCAACTGACGTGGACGGTTACTTAAGTTTCATTGCTTTTCTCGTAGTGCAGGATCGCACTGGGGAAGTGAGGCCACTGCTGGTTGCTGCCGACAAGTTGAAGGACGACGCCGATGTGGATGTCTTTGCGGCAGTGCTCCAGGATCTTACTGACTATGACGACTCTTCATATGCCGAAAAACTTGCCGCGAGCGAACCGCTGCGGATGAAGACGAGTGCGAATGCGAATCTGGCCCTGGCAAGCTTGTATGCCAAGAATGCGCGTTATGCTCTAGCCTTCCGGCATTACCAAACTGCGGCACAACTCGACAAAACCTCGGCCGCGGCACAAGCGGGCTTAGCATATGTTCATCGTAAGCAGGGCCGGTTGAGTGCAGCTTTGCGAGCGGCTCAGCAAGCGGTCGCGCTCGACGCCGAGTACGGCGATGGTCAGTACGAACTCGCGTGTGCTTTAGCACGCCTGAGTCGGATCAAGGAAGCGATGGCAGCGTTGGTAAAAGCTGTTGAGCTGGATCCGGAGCTGGCCGAATGGATGGCTGATGAAGCTGATCTGAAACGATTGGCCCAACTGCCTGCGTTCAAGAAGCTACTGCCAACCGAGAACAAATAACGCCGCGAATTAACGCGGACGAACGCGGATCGATCTGATTCGCGTGAATCCGTGTGCATTCGCGGCGAATTTTCCTGCGGCGAATTTTCGTGGTGAATTTTCATTGACAGTCCTCAAAACCGGGAGTATTTTTCTAGCCCCCCTCGTACCTGCAAGTATCTTTGAACTCATGAATTGGAGTGTCTAAAAACATGGCCGACGAAAAAAGTCTCGAAATGCGAGTCGCAGAACTCGAAGACAAACTCTCAAAACTCCATATCACTGAAGAAGAAATGAAGGCCTACCAAAAGGTCTCCTCTTTACTCGGCAGCGGCGGAGGCGGAGCCTCGCCACGAGCCGGCTGTATTCTCGACTGTTCCGGCGGCTGCATCAACGAGTGCAGCATTCGCGCCTGTACTATCGTCCGCAGTTGTACGATCCGCGCTTGTACGATTCGCGCCTGCACATTTGAGTGTGGTGGCGAATGCTTACCCGGCGGCGGTGGCTTGATGGGCGGTGGTGGTTTCGGCGGTTTTGGCGGTTAGCCGCAAACAAGCACAAAGGCGAAAAACGTGGACATTGTCTTCGTCGTGATGCCCTTCGCCGATCTGGGAAGGCCGGCGATTGGTGTCAGTCTGCTTAAGTCGGCGGCCTTGCAGGCGGGTTACTCCGCTCGCATTGAATACTGCAACATTCAACTGGCCGCCGAGCTGGGGGCGGAACTCTATCAACAGATCTCATCTTCGCTTCCGCCCGACCTGGTGCTGGGCGAGTGGTTCTTCGCCGGCGATCTTTTCGGCAGCGATATTCCCGAGGCCGAGCAGTACGTTGCCGGACCATTGGCGCGCAACGCGTCGCTGGAGCTTTCGCAGCAAGTAATCCAGGCTCGCAAGAACGCCACGAAATACCTC
>DATEWS010000912.1:0-8819 GCA_035257785.1 Pyrinomonadaceae bacterium | reverse complement strand
CCCGCGCCTGCGCCGATGAGTGCGCCTTTCCTACCGCCAATCAACGCGCCCGCACCTGCACCGATGGCTGTGCCAATGCCGATGCGTTTCGCGGCCTTCTTTTTTCCTGCCTCAGGATTGCGATAACGATAACGTCTATGTTGGCCGCTCGCGACCGGAACCGTGAATGCGAAAGAGAACATTAACAACAGAACTAATAACGTTCGTGTTACCCGATTTCGATACATTATCAATGCTCCTATTCCGTTTACTTTTGCCTGGGGGTGAACGGAATGGAGATCGAGCAACAGTTATGCCACGATGCTGCCGCGGTCCTATTTTGGTGGCTGTGGCTTTAGTTCCCAAAGCACGTTGACGATAACCCAGCGGCCATTCGAACGGGCCAACTGCAAGTAGTCGACCCAGTCACTCGCGACTACCTTGGCGCACGCAGCGTTTTCGAAAACGTCAAGAATGGTGACGTCTTTCTGTTGTTTCTCCTTCGGCGTTTGCTTGCCGCCGCCACGACGTGTGTACTGGACCAGCGTCATTGCGCCCATCTGGTCTAAACGGCTTTGGCCCTGTGGATTTGTGCGCATGATTCGCTTCGCGAGTTCCGGATGTAGCGCTCGCTCCATTCGTTCGGCGTCGCCTTCGTACCAACCTTCAATGTAGTCAAGCGCAGTTTGTTTGATCGCGGCTTTATCGGCTTCGGCGGAGTTTGTTGACTGCGCTCGAACCTCGACGGTGCACGCGATAAGGATCGCAAGAAGTATCAATCCTGGTTTTCTCATACGTTCTCCCTTCGCACAGACTTGGAGGATATTGACATGTCACGACCCGACGCTATCGCGTTACGGTACCGACCTCCTCCAACAACGACGCACAGAAACTATCGATATTTCGTAATCAGCGACAACCGGCTTGTGATTAGCGGTCGATAAACTGTGAAATGCGGTGGTTTAGACTTTCAACAGTGCATCGAGATTTTTGCGATAACGCCGGCTTGATTGAAGCTGTGTTCCGTCTTTCAGGATGAGCGCGTATTCGCCATTGAACAGAGACTGCAGTTCTTTGACGACGTCCACTCGCACAATCGTGGAGCGACGGATACGAATGAACTCACGCGGGTTGAGTCTGCATTCGATGCGGTCCATCGTCTCGCGTACGAGATGGCGCTTACCTTTGCTGTGCAGTTGGACGTAATTACCTTCCGAGGAAAGCCACTCGACCTCGCTTGCGTCCAGAAAGAAAATGCTGCCGGCTTTCTTGACGACGAATCGTTGGATGTAATCGGTCTTGCGCGACTGAAGATCTCGCAGTAGTGCGAAGAGCCGTTCATCGCGTTCGTCGGTCCGGGTGCTGCGGATCTGTTCACGTGCGCGTTGCAGCGTTTTTTGTAAACGCTTCGGATCGACAGGCTTGAGAAGGTAATCGAGCGCGTTGATTTCAAAGGCGCGAATCGCGTGTTCGTCGAATGCAGTGACAAACACGATCGCCGGCGGCAGATTTTCTGCCGCGAGGGTTTCGACGACACGAAAGCCATCGAGCAACGGCATCTGTACGTCGAGAAACACGAGGTCGGGCCGTGTTTGGATGATTGTTTCGACAGCGTCGCGGCCGTTTCCCGCTTCGCCGATGACTTCGATGTCACCAGCCTTCTTGAGTTGGTTTCGCAGTCCCCGGCGGGCAACCGGCTCGTCGTCGACGATCAGGACGCGAATATGTTCAGTTCGAGCCATTTTCATCACTGGTGCGGAAGGGAATGGTTATCGAAATGTGCACTCCGCCGCCGGCGTTTGTCTCAAGTATGAAGTCCTGATCGGGGCCGTAAAGTTTTTCGAGCCGCGCCCGCGTGTTGCGCAATCCGATCCCGTTAGTTGGCGTAGCGTGGTCCATCATTCCCTCGCCGTTGTCACTTACCGATAAGTGCAGACGTCCGTTTTGCTGCCGCGAGCAAATTTCAACTGTGGTTACTTTTGTACTCGGCGCCACCGCGTGACGAATCGCGTTTTCGACCAGCGGCTGTAAGATTAAATTTGGTAAATAAGCAGCGAGTGTTTCAGGAGCGGGATCGATCCGGACCTTGAGTCGATCCTGAAATCGCGCTTGCTCGATTTGCAGGTACTTCTCCAGGAACTGTAGTTCTTCTTCGAGTGTGACTTCGTGCGCTTCGTTGTTCTTGAGTGCGGCGCGCAGCAGTTCGCTCAGGCGCAGTAACATTTCATTGGCAGCGCCGACGTCTTCTTCCATCAAAACTGAAATCGTGTTCAGAGTGTTGAAGAGAAAATGCGGGTGGAGCTGCATTTTGAGTGCGTCGAGTTGGGCACGTGTTAGTTGGGTTTCGAGTTGTGCGGCCTCGAGTTCTAGTTGCGCCGCCCGTTGCTCGCGTTCGCGAAAGCGGCGGTAGTAGTCAAACGTTTGATAGAGTCCGATGAGAACACAATAGAGCAGCAGGTTGAAGTGAAACTGGCCGAAGAGAACGTCCTGAAACGGTCCCAGTGGGAAGAATGAATTCGAGGGACGACGCACCACCAAGGTTTGGAAGACGAGCGTGTAGGCAACTAATTGCAGCACCGATATCAGCACGGCAAACAGAAGGTGCAGCGCCACGCGCCGTACTATCAGTTCTTTCTCGAGTGGGAACCGACGCGCGAGCCATAGCGCGACGGGAGTCAGCGCAGCCCACAAATAGCCGCAGATGAGCCACGGTATGAGGACGAAGGAAAAGGGAAGCGCGTGGCCATGGTAAAAAGCATTTAGATAAAGCTGCGTCGAGAAGAAAAATCCAAACAGCGTCCACGCGCCCACAACGCACAGCACGAGCGGGACGTAGCGTGACACGGATTTCTTTTTCAGCACAGCAGTCGACATCGCGGGTAGTATATACCGCGAAAAATCATGCGTCCCATGCTAAGTGAAGACGATCTTGCGGTTGCGCTATCTGCGGAGCGGGCAGTCATCTATTTCTTTGTTGAATGGTCCGTCTATGCGGTTCAAGGTCGTCAGCGGTTTGCGGAGTTGGAATTCTTATACCGGCACGATCCCCAAATTTCCTTTTGGATCGCTGATGTCAGCGACGTTGACGCACCGGGGGCCTTTATAGCCGGCTGGCTTAAGACCAACGACCGCACGGAGATTAATGTTTCCCTGGCAGCGTGCACGGGTAATGGTTCGATCGTTTGGCTAAAGCACGGCGCCATCGTAGATGCTGTGCGAAGCGCCATCAATTGTGATTTAGACGACCTCCGCACCCGAACCGAGTCCTCCGCTTGACTAGCTAACAATGCCTTGACTTTTTGATGGAACACGAATAAGTTCCGGCCGTCTTAGAATGCTGAGCCCGAGCCTCTGCGTCCTCGCAAACTCGCTACAGCCTCGATACAGGGTAGGTCTTCAACGTGAAATAATTTCGCATATCCCGGGTTTCAGGAACTCCGAATGGCCAAGGATGGGGAGGGACCACAATGCAAATGAGTGTTTCGACAACCAACAAAGGCGTCGTCTGGTGAGCTTATTTTCCCGAGGTTACTATGCCTGAAAAAGAAGAGACTGATGCTGTAAGTGAATCCAAAGGAGTGGCAGAAAACTTTATTCAGTCTCTCGGCTTGCTTGAACTGATCCTCGGCGGCGTTGGTCTATATGGTTTTTGGCTTTGGTATGGAGAGCGCGCTGCCAAACTCTTTCCTTCAACCGGCACAAAACTCATCGATATCGGACTGCTTGCTTTTGCGGCGGCGCTGGTTGGCAAGCTGATTTGTCTCTTTGTTGCTGCATTGATGGGACTGATTTGGAAGAGCATCAGGGCTGCCGATTTCCTCGGCTATCAAGCGAATCTTGAGCGCGCATTCCTGAGGTACCATGGCGCCCCTAATTTACAGGATTTGAGCGTGACATTGGGCCAGGAAAACCCTGACCTGCGAGGTTTAGCGTTTTACTATGTTGTCCTCGCCGATCCAAAGCAGCAAGACCATCTCGAACGGATTAAGACGAACGCCATCGTCGCATACAGTATTTGTGTTCTGTCGCTGATATACATCCCGTATCTTTACCGCGCAGGAGCTCCCTGGTCCATGTGGGTGGGTATGGTTCTGGCAACTATCGTCTTTTTGTTCCTGGGATATTTGGAGCAGCTTGATTACTTAAGGACGCTGTCGGAGCGACTAATCGGCATCCAGACCGTCAAGAGTCAAATCGGTCGGAGAGCCGAGTTGAACCCGGCACGCTGGCATACACTCATAAGGCAACGATAAGTAAAGGAAACGTCCATGACAACGATAGAAGTAGCCGTGACGGCCCCGCAGGTCAACGTGAAAAATGCAGCAGAGTTCCTTGGTTCCTTAGTGATCATGCGAGATGGGCTGGAGTTACTTGTAAATGGTAACGTTAATGAATATGTCACTAAGGCAACGATGCAATTCTCGCCGCTCTTTTTTACACCCGACAGTTTGCTAACTCTGCTGAGAGAAATGGGAAAGGTTGTGATCGACAATCACAATTGGCCAGTCTTACCCGAAGAGCAGCAGTTGATAACCACGGAAATGTTGCTAAACGCGTCCAGTAATACAGGTGGACTACAACTTGTCTCGGTGAATAGCGGCAGCCTCGATGGCATTTTTGAGGATGTGTTTGACAGAGTTGGAAAGTTGTTTCGCGATCTCCTCGGTACTTCAAGCAGCATCGTGAATGGCGGCGAGGGAGCGGAGTTAAAAGCTTCTCTGCGGACGATCATCGCGCAAGCAGATCAAAGCCGCGACATACAACTTGCTTCTGCAGCTGTGACAATGATCGGCGCAGAAAAGCAAAAGAGAAGCCTCGATGCGATGAAGGCTGATGCCCTCACAGTCAAATAATTAAGGGTGTAGAGCTAATCAGGCCAACAAATTGATCTTACCCATGCAATCGCGTAATCATGGTTTCCAGACAGAACCGTCTGTGTACTCTATTCGCGTCACGTTAGGCAGGTAATAGCAGGGATAAAGTTTTAGAAGTCTCGCGTTGTCACGAAGCCTCACGAGTTGCCTCGTCTTTCGGTCGAAGAACAATGGACCATCGCCGCATGATCGAGTGCGGTTAATCACATCTTCACTCGGCTTCACGGGCCTGAGGTTGTCCGCCTCTTTACCTTTGGCGATCTTATGTCGTATTTCCTTCGTCTTGCCATGGCCGATCTCCCCTTCGAATCGAAGGTTGTAAGTCAGGAACTCGCGCTCGGTTTCGGCGTCGCGAAAGATGAAATCGAGGTTCACTGATTTGATCGATTTACGGCTCAAGTCTTTTAGAACGACCCACGCCGCAAAGTCACCAGGGCCCGCGCGGCTGGACCATCTGTAGTCGAGTACTTTTTGCGACAATCCCGCACAATCGTCACACGGAACGGAATAGGCGTTTTCATACCAACGAAAGTGTTTGATTTGAAGTACCGGTTCTGTGGCGGACGAAGTTTGTGCCACAATCGAACAACTTAGTACGGTTAACAAGGCTAGAGCCGAGGTGATGTTTTTCAGATCGTCTCCTTCTCGACTGGGAGTTAGTATATATGAGTTGTACCGGCCTCCATCAGACGGTCTATCAATATTGGAGTGGATGATTAAGTTATGGCTCGTGGCTGGGAAAGCAAGGCGGTCGCCGATCAAATTGAGGATGAGGAATCACGCCAGCAGCGCCCTTCCAAAGTTGAGGCCACACCGGAACAACGACTGCTCAGGGAGCGACTCGAGTCGCTGAAGTTGTCCAGGTCGAGATTGCTTCAACAACTCGAGCGCGCTACATATCCCGCACATCGCAACGTTCTGCTCAACGGGTTGAAAGCCGTTGAGCAAGAGATTGAAGAAGTTTCCGCCGAAATTCCCTAACACTACTTTTGTTGCTGTGCGGCGGATGTAGTGTCGCTCTTTGGTATAGGTTTAATCACAGTATTCGCATACCCGTAGATAATGAGAGCACTGACGAATATTACCAGACCCGTGACTAAGCTAACGTTGGCCAGGATCGCGTAGTATGTCTCCCATCTTATGCCTACAGGGGCTGAAAAAAACCAATTGAAAAGTTTTGATTTGGTCTTGAGTGGTTCCTCAAGTCGATGAATGAGAGCGAGTGATGCGTACCAGCACGAGAGCAGCGTGAATAATAAAAGAATGATTGATAAAAGCAGTAGGGCAAAAACAAACCGCAGAATTAGATGCTCTCCCTTGATTGAGTTGGCGAAGGTTACCGCTCCTACAACCATTGCCAGAATCCAGGGAAACACAGACTTATACCAGTCTACTTTTAGTTTTATGAAATCGAGTTCTCTATCGGCTGCCATTCTCAATTCCAAGATTTAGATCGGGAGACCATTCCCTTTTTAGGATTCCTCACCTGCTTTTGTATTGTCATCCTTGACTGCGGTGCTTCATCGTGTCGCTCGCGGATTGAGGTTCAGAGAACGCGAGCTTGTGAGCGGCTTATATCACGGTTCGGGCGGGTTTGAAATAGCCAAGTGCTCGCGACAAAAAGTCTGTAACGTTTTCAATCCAAAGCGGCATAACTATTGATAGTACGGTTTTCAGAGTTGCGAAAATCAACCTGCCGGCGCTTGCGAGTAGGGCGCCCTCACTCGAAGAGGTGATCTAATGCCAAAAGAATTCCGTCTGAAACTAATTGAATCCAAAAAGTCACTTAAGTTAAAGGCTGATGCTCGTCGCGTAGCGGCTGTTAAGCCCGCTCGCCCGACCACGGAGGCCAAGGTTGTTTTAAAAGCACTGCAGGGTTCGCCTGGTGGTCCAGATGTTCTAAAGAAAATACCGAATGCTCTCGATCTCGCGTTGTGGCTGCCGACGGCGACCTTTTCAGTGTGCATGAAAACTGGAACCGCGGTCTTTTTAGACATCTGGGATGCTGACCATTTCGACTTCTTTACTGACATGCAACGCTGCTTAACTGATTGTCGGGCGTGGTTCAGTGCTGATGGATTTGAATCCTGGGGATCAGCAGAGACAAAAACCGGAAGGATCAATTGCTTTTTCAACGCTCCGACGGCTGGAAATTACATCTGCACTGCCGAACTACAGAGCTTTGATGGACCAGCACTCGTGGAGTGTCTCATCGATTCGTCAAGCTTCGGGTTCCTGCCGGTCAATGGGACTGTGGTCCAACCACATCCGTGCGTGCTAAGCGCCGGTGGCCACAGTTTTAGAATTCGGCAGGTGTCTGGATCATTCTTCTTTGTGGCGTTAACAGTTTGGAAGGTCTAACACAGCGCCTCCCAGCAGACCATTCCACAGATTACGCAGAGTTATCCAAAACAGTCTGTGTAGTCTGTGGATAAGGTGTGCTCCGTGTAATTGCTCAAACGAAAGGAAAATCATCATGAAAGCACTAGGCGATCAGCTACTCCGTGTTGCAGGGCTTGAGCTCAATGGTCTGCGCGTGACAGGGGGGTTGGGCGACGAGTACGAGAAACTCACAATTCCGCGCCAGGGGACGCCAATCTATGATCTTAACGGCGAAATCCTTTTCTACCGTCTGTCTTTAAAGCGCGGCCGGACCAATTTCGGCTACGCCGACATTGCGGTTCATGAAGCATTAGGCGAGCCGTTGCTTGCCACGTCGACCGGCGTGGCCTGGGATGAAAAAGCGCTTCTCGAGACCGGCACCGCCGCAGCACGTAAGCAACAGCGCTCGCTGAAGTTTGACGATGTGCGCTTTGTGGCCTACAGCTTCCCCAAGACTGCGCTCCAGTTTCTGCGGGAAGGAAAGGAAGTGTTAATGCTCGAACTCTTCACCTGGGCCGAAGTCCCGCGGGAAGGTTCGAAGGATCGAAAACCACTTGAGCCGTCCAACTTCGAGCGCTGGAGTTTGCTAGAGGAACTACCGCTTGACTATCGGCGCCAGCGCGCCAGAACTTATAAAGCGCGCCTCGATCTCTGGAACAGGTTGGCAAGGCGCAAGCTGAACCTGACAGTTATCTCGAAGGACGCGCTGCTTGCGAAAGACCTGGTAATAAAGCTCTTTGACACGCGCGAGCTTCACTACTCGTCGCGCGACACCGATCATCATATCTGTTATGAGTTGCGTGGACAGCAGACGAATGTTTGGTGCGTGGGCGCAAGCTCCGAGATGTTGCTGAATTTCTATCGCTACTCGTACGATCAAGTTCGACTGGCGCAGGAACTCGGTCTCGGAACGTTGGCGAACCCTAACGGGCTGCCTTACTCGAGGGTCGGAGATGTGGTGACAGTGCTCGAGAACCTGACTTCAAACGCGTTGGACGCTACGATGTTCGTTAATCCGGCTTTCAATATCTTTCGCGATGAGATCAGGGCGAATCGACCGCTGATTAGCTTCATCCCGGGACATTCGAGGACGGTTGCTGGTTACACTGAAAGCTTGTTTATCCTGTTAAGCCAGATTCCCTACCGGGGTCTGCTGGTTTACGATCCGTGGCCACCGAACATGGGCGTGATCACGAGATGGGAAAACGTCGCGACTCAGATATATCAATATGCTTACTCTGCGGTGCTTAGACAAATATGAGTAGTGCTGAGGACATCGTTCAAGCCGCACGGCAAATGCTCGCGCGAGGCACTGTCGGCGATGAACCTCTACAGACTTCCGCTACAGTTGGTCATGCTATACCCGTGTGCGGATCAAACCGCGAACTTCATTCGTGGTTTGTTCCGCTTACGGTGGGAGACCGGCTCGCGGCGTTTTTTCAATTCCTGCCCGACCAAACGCTGATGCGTTTTTCGTCATTTCAGCGCCGCCCTGGCGACTGCTCCGGATGCCCACCCGTTACAGACTGGACCGATCCCGAGCGTATCCGGAACCTCGCCGCAACGCAGGTCCAGGCGAACGAG
>DATEWS010000911.1:0-3980 GCA_035257785.1 Pyrinomonadaceae bacterium | reverse complement strand
CGGAAACGATTCTCTCGCGGTGCCAGCAGTTTGAGTTTCGCACGATCGCAACTGCCAAAATTCTCGAGCGACTCAAGTTGATCGCGAAGGAAGAGAAGATTTCCATTCCTGACGACGCACTGCGCGAGATCGCGCGCACTGGCGAAGGTTCAATGCGCGATGCGCAATCAGCGTTGGACCAGGTGATTAGTTTCGCCGGCGACAAGATCAAGAAGGAAGATGTTGAGATGGCACTCGGCGTCGCTGGCGCCGACATTCTCAAACGCATCATCGATAGTATCGCCGAAAACAAACCAGCGGAAGCGATCGCTGCGATCGACGACATCGTTATGCGCGGTCACGACTTGCGAAACTTTTGTCGCGATCTCCTCGCGCACTTCCGCGATCTGCTGGTGACGAAAGTTTCCGGAAACGAAGAGTTGCTCGAGTCTGCTGTTTGTGAACCGCAGGAGTTGAAGCGACAAGCGGAGCTGTTTTCCGAGTCGGATCTCGTGCGTTTCTTTCATTCATTGGCTGAAACGGAAACTAAGCTGCGCGCTGCGACTCAGCCGCGTTACCAGTTGGAAATCGGCATCGTAAAGTTGATGGAACTGCGCGGCGTTGAGAGTATCAACCAGATTCTTCAACGACTCGCTGCGCTCGAGTCCAACGGCGGAGATGTTTCATCAAGTCGCACGTCGTCAGGTTCGAGCGGAAGTCCAGGCAAGGCGAATGCTCCGCGAACGACGCCAACTTCACGACCGGCGGGATCGTCCTTTACCGCTGCCGCCGCCTCTCCCGCACTCGAGACACAGCCGATTGCAGAAATTCCCGCCTCGCCCACCGCGGAGTTATCGACGATCGAACGAGTCAAGAGTGTTTTGGAACGTCAAAGAAAGATGTTGCTGATACCCGCGCTCGAAGCCGCGCAGGCGATAGTGTTTGAAGACAACGACGTCTCCATCGAGTTTGCGCCTGATGCTCGTCACTTCCGCGATACGCTTTCGCGGCCCGAGAACAATAAGTTCGTGCGTGATGCGTGTCGCGAAGTTATCGGCAGAGACATGGGCGTGCGGATCGTAGTGAAAGATCCCTCGGTGGAAGGCGAGCCACTCAGCCGCGAAGATGAAGCGCGGTTGGACAAACAGCGCCGGTGGAAGAACGCCGAGAGTAATCCCAACATCCAGACTATGCTGAAAACCTTCCGGGGCGAGATCTCAGACGTATATCGCGATAATGAGCGGTGAACGAACAAATCGCGCGCGCCTGTCGTATGAGGTTCCACGTTGGAGGTAGCTTGAGACGATGCGCGATCCAATTATAGCCGGTGTTCTCAGTTTGATTCTTCCGGGCCTCGGGCAGATTTATAACGGGCGCGTGCTCGCGGGGATTATGTGGCTGATTTTCGCCTCAGGCCTGTGGTTTGGAACGGGCTTCCTGCTCGGCTGGATATTGCACCTTGTCGCCGCGTGGTGTGCTTACTCCTACGCCAAAGACCACCCAGTGCGGATCTGAAAAGGAGCAGGAGCAGATAACAGGAGCAGGTTATTTTCGGAACAGCCTGCTATCTGCTCCTGCTACCTTCTCCTATTATGGTCTGGCTGGTTTCTTCGGCCGCGTTGCCTTCGGAATATCATCCTTATCTTCCGGCTCATCGAGTTTCGCCGATCCACCCTTCAAAACCGGCGCCGCGATTCGCGTTACCGGTATGCTCACGGTCGCAATCGGATCTGAGCGTCGCAGAATCGCGCCACCGCGGCCCGCGACCCAAACGTTCGTTCCGCCACGATAAGCGATCGAGAACAACGCCGAACTCGTAATCGTCGGCTGAAGTTCCCATGTCTGCCCGGCATCAGCGCTGTGAATGATGCTTCCCTGATCGCCGACTACCAGCACGTCGTTACGACTACCCACTGCAACCGCAAACAGGTTGCTACTCAATCCGCTTTCGAGATCTTTCCACGTCGCGCCGCCGTCGTCCGTGCGCAGGATAATTCCGCGCGCGCCCACGATGTAACCGCGCTGGGCGTCAGCGAACGCGAGCGCGTACAACCATTCCTTCAAATTGCGATCGACGCGTTTCCAGTTTTGACCACCATCCTCGGTGCGCAGGATCGTGCCGGCGGAACCAATGGCGATGCCATTATTCGCATCGAGAAACTTCACGTCCTCGAGCCAGTTGAGCACGTTTGTTTGCTGAAACTCCCAGCCAAGACCTTCGTCTTTCGTATGCCAGACGGCGCCCCGCGCACCAACAACCCACCCTTCCGCCGGCGAAACAAACGAGACCCCGAAAAGATCTTCAGTTGCCGGACCCGGAATCGGATCCCAAGTGACGCCACCGTTAACGGAGTGAAGAATCGTGCCTTTGTTACCGACAACCCAACCTGACTTGTCACTCGTGAAGTCGATCGCGTTGAGCGTCAACGTCGTGTTGGAAGGACGCAGTATCCAATTCTTACCACCGTTACTCGTAAACAGTATCTTGCCGCGTTCGCCGACCGCGTAACCGTGAGAGTTGTCGAAAAAGAAAATATTTGTGAGGTCATCGCGGCCGCCTTCCGTGAGTCGCTGCCACGACAAACCACCATCATCACTGCGCACGACGAGACCATCAGCTCCGGCAGCCCAGCCTAGCGATTCATCTGTAAAGTAGACGGTTGCGAGACGCGGCGCAGTGCGAACGTTTACCGGCAACCAGATGTTGCCCCCATCGCCTGTAGTCAAAACAACTCCGCTGTCTCCCGCAGCCCAGCCATGAAGTTCGTCGGTAAAAAAGACTGTGTAGAGGTCGGTGGTGACGAGTGGGTCTTTGGCGATCCACGATTCACCGCCGTCTTCGGTTTGTAGAATCGTGCCGCGATAACCAACCGCAGTGGCTTTCTTTTCCGACGTGAACATCACCCCGGTGAGCGGGAAGTCAGTCAGTTTTTTAATCGCTTTCCATTCGGCGCCGCCCGTTGCAGTGACGAGGATCGTTCCGTGCGAGCCGACTGCGATTCCGTTTTTCGCGTCCGCAAAAGAGATCGAGAACAGGTGCGACGATGTTTGACTGGGCTGAGGCTTCCACGTCTTGCCGCCATCTATAGTCGCGATGATCGAACCAAAAGTTCCGACTGCCCAACCGAGCAACGGATTCTTCGGTGCAAACGTAACCGCGAACAAATGATCGCGCACGCCGCTCTGTCGCAAGACCCATTTATCGCCGCCGTTGCTGGTCGTAAGGATCACACCGCGCGCGCCTGTGATCACGATTCGCGAACGATCCTTCACGTACATGCCGTAAAGGGTCGTGATTGCTGGAGAAAGTTGCTCCTGCCACTCAAAACCGCCGTTGCCCGTTGACAGGATGACGCCGTTTGAACCGATTGCCCAACCATGTTTCTTGTCGGGCGCAAACCTGATGGCGGTGATCGAATTTCCCTGCGGCAGAGGGTTTTGCCACTGCCAGCCACGCGATGGATCCTGGGCGTGCGACGCGGACGCAAGGAGAAAACAGAGTAATACTAGGGCTTTAATTCTGAGCATCTGAAAGGGGAGGGTGAATTATAGTTCGACAGTGCCGATTTTATCCACGGCATCGCGCAGGATCGACGGATCAACCTGCCCGGCGGCGGCAATCCGGCGCGCGGCGTTGTCTGCCGTTTCCTGCAGCAGGTGGCCGGCGTGCCCGCGAGTCCATTCCCAATGAATCTCGTGCGCGGCGGCGGCGCGGTCGAGTCGCTGCCACCAGGGAAGATTTGCTTTGCGACGGAAACGACCGTTCATTGTTTCGACAACGTAGCGAGAATCAGTGAAGACACTTACCTGGCACGGCTGCTTCAATTTTTCGAGACCGACAGCGGCCGCAGCGATCTCAGCCTGTTGATTCGTCGCCTTTCCTAAATACTCGCCCACCGCATCCCAGTATCCCTTGTAACCGAGCAACGCGACGGCAGCGGCGCGACTCGCGTCCTGTCCGTTACCGAGGCTCGAACCATCGCAAAAGATAGTTACGTGCT
>DATEWS010000910.1:0-7978 GCA_035257785.1 Pyrinomonadaceae bacterium | reverse complement strand
GTGCCGCCCCCCATGAAGAGAGCAATCCCGACCACGCCATCATTACCCGTCAAACCCATTTCGGCACTCGCCCCGTTTTCCATGGTGTAGAGCAAAGAGACGATTGACGTCGTAGGGAAATAGACATAATCAAGGTGTCCGCCGAATTCGTAAACAACTTCACCGAGGTCAAATGAAACCTGCTGCAGTTGTGGTAGGAGGCGGTCATACTCGTCGCGCGGAAGTGCGGCGAGCAGCCGGTTTTCAACCGGTTCAATGGGTCGAGTGAATGTAGCCATTAGTTGATTTCCACGCGTTGCCTCGAAACAAGCTCAAACCCGTGAAAGCAAATACAAATCCATTGACTTAGAGAAAAGTATATCAGGTATGTGGCATAGCGCACACAGCGCCTGGTGAGACCTTGGTTCCCTTATGACAGAAATCTTAAAGCGAACAGGAAAGGAATCCGTAATGTCTCAATGGTGGATGCATTCTCATCCAGCGTGGCTGCTGGTTGCAGGCTGATTGCCGTCTGCGGATAGATGCTCCTTCATTAACTGGGTCAACAATCGAAGCTGCTCTTGCTGCATAGTGATCAGTTCGGACCATTTCATCTCGCGCAATTCGTCCAGCTTTTCATGCAGGCTCAGAATCTCAAGCTCCGCCTTCAAATTCACCTCATAATCGTGAGCCGCATCCAGCCTGTCTTTTACTCCCTGACGATTCTGCGACATCAAAATTACCGGTGCCTGGACGGCAGCGAGCATAGAAAGAAAGAGGTTCAGCAAAATATACGGGTAAGGATCAAATGAAGCGCTATAGCGCGCGAGAATGAGAGTGTTGAGCAGCACCCAGGAAAGCAAAATGGCGGCGAAGATAATGATGAAGGTCCATGAGCCTCCAAAAGCAGCAACCCTATCGGCGAGTCGTTGGCCAAGCGTTAGCTTCTTCTCAAACTCCAAGTTGATGTCGCGACTGATATGCCGGCGTTCGCCGAGATGCTGAACAACGCGATGTTCAACTTCAGGAAGGTCATCAAGGCTGACCTTAAATCGCTTCTTCACAAATTCCGGCAGGTGATTCTTCATATAATAGGCTCATGCTAAGCCGCTATGTCGTTCGGTAAGAGAAATTGCAGCGCTGATTAACTCGGCGGCAACGAATGGCTTCGGAATGTGCATTTCGTATCCAGCGGCCAGCGCGCGTTGGCGATCGTCGAATCCAGCAAAGGCGGTTAATGCCATAGCAGGAGTTCTTCCGCCATGTTCTTCGTCGAACTGACGTATTCTGGCTATCAGATCATAACCGTTCATCTCCGGCATTCCGATGTCTGAGATCAGCAAATCGAATCGTTGTCGCTTCATTTGATGCAGCGCTTCAGTCCCAGAACCTACTGATTTCACTTCGGCCCCGCACGTTGTCAGCAGCGCGGCGACAAGCTCACGGGCGTCCCGTTCATCATCGACGACGAGGACGCGCAGACCACTGAGCGAGTGTTGCGTTGTGGTCAGACTATTCCGTTCATTCTTTGGGTCTGTTTTTTCTGCTGCGTTGGCAACTTCATGAAGACTCGGCACCGGAAGCCTGACAATGAAGGTGGCTCCCGCATTTTCACCGGAACTTTCAGCCGTTACCGTCCCTCGGTGAAGTTCTACTAACTGACGCACAATTGAGAGTCCTAGTCCAAGCCCACTATTGCTGCGTGTATTCGAGGAATCAGCTTGGCGAAAGCGCTCGAAGACGTGCGGCAAATGCTCGGGGACGATGCCTTGCCCGCTGTCCTTGATAGTGATCAGAACATGCGAGTCATTTCGCTCCAGGCGTACGTGCACGTCGCCTCCCTTAGGTGTGAACTTGATCGCGTTGGTTAATAGGTTCCAGACAATCTGCTGAAGACGGTCGGGGTCGCCCAAAATGGGTCCGAGGTTTGAGTCGAATGCGGCCTCCAGATTAATGCTTCTGGCATCTGCCGCGGGGCGCACGTCGTCAACGACGGCTTGAATCAACGGCGCCAGTTTGACCACGCGTAAGTCGAGGCAGAGTTTGCCGGTCGTGATGCGCGAGATGTCGAGCAATTCATCGATGAGTCGACCTTGAGCTCGAGCGTTGCGAGCAATGGTTGCGATCGCACTAACAGTCTGCTGTTTATCGAGCTTACCGCCAGTGAGTAGATGTGACCAGCCGAGGATCGAGGTAAGAGGAGTCCGCAATTCATGCGACAAGGTGGCAAGAAACTCGTCTTTGACGCCGTTAGCCGAATCAGCTTCTGCGCGTGCTGCTTGTGCCGCTGCCAGGAGTAGCGTCCGTTCTTTCTCCGCTCGCTTTCGATAAGTGATGTCGCGGATGTTGCACTGTATAACTTGATTATTGTCTTCCTCGTATACATTGCTCACAAACTCCACATCCTTAAGCTTTCCGTTTATGTCTTGCAGCGGCAAGTCTTCGTAGCGGAGATAGCCTGTTCGCTGCAACTCTTTGAAGGCCTTCTGGCTCGCCTCCTTATCAGTGAAGAGACCGATTTCCCAAAGCTCCTTTCCTAAAAACTCGTCATGTGAGTAGCCCAACAACTCCGTCATGAATGGATTCACGTCGGTGATGTTCAGAGTGACCGCATCGAGGATAAGTATTCCGTCGCGTGCAGCTTCAAAGAGACGCCGGTAGCGGAGTTCTGAAACGCGCAGTCGTGATTGAGTCTGATCTCTGGCGGGTGACTCATCGTCGTTCACCACATTTGAATCAGTATTCTTATCCTGCAAGACTTTCGTTGACGATGACATTCGGGCTTTAGTCTCTTTGAATTATGAGAATTGAGAAGGCGCACTGTCGGCCTCTCGATAATTATCTTATTTTGTTGGACGAATTTCGTTTGGCCTCTAGACTACGACGGTTTTACATTACCAGGCGAGATCCGTCTGTGTGCTACCCCACATACAGCTTTGACAAGACCAGCCGCAAACCAACCGAAGATTGCTTGTGTCCGCTCGATGGAAGAGTTGGCTCATTTTTGCGGGCGTCGTGGCCGCTACTTGTCTGATACCGACTTGACGATGGTGGAAAGGCTCGGAGCAGCAAGAAACGCCGACTCATAGGGAAGAACAGCTTGTGCAATGAGCGCTTCGACCTCGGGTGTGTTGATGTCTTTGGGTTCCGTGAGTCGGACGCTCCTGACTTGCTTGCCTTGACCTTCGAGTAGACCGTGCGCGTCGCGTAAGTCAGCGCCATGGAGGAAGAAGAGCGTGACCCACCTCGGATAGCCGGCCACGGAAATGAACGCGTCGGATGTCCGCTCAGTTGGGCTGATGCCGAACACCAAAGCGTTGTAGTTGTCGTAGACCAATTCGAAGCCACGAGGAAACATGGCGCGCAGCCTGGTGCGGGATTCGCGCAACTGCGCTTCGACGGCAGGTGTGTACTTTCTGAGGAAGGATGAGATTTGCGACTCAACGGCAATGACAGTCATGACGCTAAAAGGGATTTTGTGTAGCGGTCAGATTCTAATGAAAAGCTTCATGATCTAACGGTGGCTTACTCACTCATTAAACCCCGAGACAGGCTATGGGAGTTTTACTCAGTTCTATGCCTGTCGTCAAAAAGGGGCAGGCGAGGGTTCCAAGTCAAGCTTCGTGCTCCAGTCTTTGATGATGCCGCACCGAGTAGAGAGAGGCTGCTTCTCACTTGTCAGGCAAAGAAAGAGAGGACGAATGTCCTCCCTCTCTGATTAAAAATTTTACGTCTGGTTTACGCTGTTTTCGCCGCTGCGAGCTTGTGAAGCGTTGAAGTTGCAAGCTCAGCTACTCCAACTCTGGGCGTTCCCTCCACTAGACTCGTGAGGGTCTTCAATACCTCAGGATATCCTGAGACATTGTACGCCTCCGCCTCTTCTTTAGTGTCCCAGAAGCTGATAGCTATAGCTTCCGAGCGGTCTGGGGCGACGAAAGTCATCTCATCGCGGAATCCCTTTTGTTTACGCAGGAGTGGCAAAATCTTGCTCTCAACAACGTTGGTAAACTCGGTGGTGGCGTTCGGCTTCAGTTCCATTATGACATGGCGTGTAAACATGGTTAGCTCCTTTAGGTTGTTTGGCTATGGACTTCAGGTGATCTGGGTGATTCCAGAGGAGCTGAGAAGAGAGTAAGCTTGAACTCGATTCGCCGCGTACCTTATCACGCACGTGGGCGTTTACCTAATCAGGTCTATTCGAAGTGTCATGAATATCGAATGAGCCAGGCGGCGAAAGCATTCTGCCGTTAAGCGATCAATGGCTGCAACACGGAATCATTAGGGACGGGAATTACTTCACGCGGAACATTCTCCATCGTCGTTTCAATCAAGCGGTCAACGACAGCTTTGACGTCGCTTGTCTCTCGCCAGACTCGAAGCTGATCGTCGGCCGAAGTACCTCGCTCAAGAATGGTGTGGATGTGCCGGATCTCTTTGCGCGAGCGCAAGTCGTCAATAACATCGTCAACGAATTCCAGTAGTTCACGAATGAGTTCACGCACTGGCACTTCCTTCCCTTTGCCAAAATCAATCATCTTACCATCAAGACCATAACGCACGGCGCGCCACTTGTTCTCCTCGATCAGCATTTTGTGATGGAGCCGAAAGGTCAGATTTTGATCGAGTAGTTTGTTGAGCTTTGCGACCAGTGCCTGGAAAAGGGCAGCAATAGCGATCGTGTCATCAACGCGGGTGGGAATATCGCAAATGCGAAACTCGAGCGTTGGGAAGAACGGGTGCGGACGCACGTCCCAATAGATCTTTTTACCATCGTCGATGCATCCGGTTTCGATGAGTAGCTTGACGTACTGCTGGAACGAGCTGTGGGAATCGAAGTGGTCAGGTATACCGGTCCGGGGAAACCTTGTGAAGACTTCCGAGCGATAGGATTTCAATCCGGTGTGAACGCCGAGCCAGAAAGGTGATGAAGTAGAAAGCGCGAGTACGTGCGGCAGTGAGTAGCGGATGGCATTCATTATCTGGATTGCCCGCTCAGGATCCGTAACGCCCACGTGGACGTGGAGACCGAAGGTGAGCAACGATCGCGCGATCATCTGATTCTCTTCAATGATCATTTCATATCTTGCATTCTCGAAGGTCTTCAGGTCCTGCCAGTGTGAGAATGGGTGAGTGCCGGCAGCGACAATCTCCAGCCCCTTCTTGCGCACGAGCGTCGAGAGGATGCTGCGAAGATTGGTGATATCGGTGCGAGCTTCTTTTATGTCCATGCAGATGCCGGTGCCCACTTCGATCATCGACTGGATCATTTCCGGTTTGACTTGCTCGCCTAACAGCATCCGGCCGTCTTCGAGAATTTCAGAGACGTGCGAGCGCAACTCGCGGGTGTTCGGATCAACGATCTGAAACTCTTCTTCAATGCCAAGGGTGAATTGCTCAAATTGACTCGAGTCGGTTCTCATGTTTCTTTCCTAACTAAGGCTCACGCAACTTTCGAATACAGACCCCCTTCATCTTCCCAAGCCGCTGTAGCATTACTGTCGCTATGCGGAGACATACTCAGACTCGGAGTTTCATCGCTAGTTGCATTACCTGAAACCGTTTTAGGCTTGACTCGATTTCTCATCAGTAAGGCAAGTTGCTCGGTTTGCACGAGCCGACCACGGTTGAGATTGATTAATGGATCGCTCACCAGCCAAAAGTCGACCTCGGCTGCGCCGCCTACCGGTACGAGTTCCTTTAGCAAGGCGGCATTAAGCTGCACTGGTTTGAAAAGCAGCATTCCGAAGTTACGTAAACGGGCCAGGAAAGCGTCACGGCTGCTGTTAAATAGCGGCACACGAAAGCGTCCGTGATCATCAAGGGCGAACACATCGCCGTTTGCACGTTGCATGACATAGATATCGCTCATAAGAACCGTTCTGCTATTCAAGCGGTGATCCACGATTCAGGAGACGCGCGAATTCGTTGCTCAATTCCTGTGCACGACTGCGAGCGTAGCGCAACTTCCAAAAGGTAAGAATAGATAATTCCGCCGGGGTTGGTTGTCTGAAGCTCCCTTCGGCTGCCTGTAACTCCACAAGGCTTAGCTGCGGTTGATCCTTTTCAACATTTAATGTATTAGTAATTTCCACTTTTGATTCTATCGCCTTGCGTTCTTCTCTTGTCAGACCGGTCCGATCATATAGCAATTCCGAGAGCAGCGGTCTGTGCTGTAACACACATAGCCGTTGCCGTGATCTCGGACAGCATGTCATTTACAATGATGACGAGCAAAGGAGGGATCCGGCAACCTTTTTCGGCAAGCCCGTCTCAGAGTTAACAAGAGTTATGCGACTGATAGAAATAGCAATAGGCGTAATACTGTTAGGTGGCGCAGCATGGACCACGGTTAAGACTTATAAAGGCCGCGGCATCTCGTCGTTTTTCGTCCTCGCGTTCGCCGTGTTCCTCGTCGCCCTGGGTTTGGCTTTTATCTTTGGTGCCTTTGGCGAATTGATTCGCAACCTCAGGTTTGGAAGCGAGTGGCTCAAATGAACCCAATATCAAAAGGGAAAACCTTCATACATCGTAAATTAACGACAACCATCGCATCGCGCGCTAAGGCAGATATGTTGCATATGCAGGATATACTTCATTTGACATATAGCACTACGAAGCGTAAGGTTGGGATCGAACCGAGACCAGCTAACTCCATTCTCAGCTCTTCTGGACCCGCCAGATTCGTCTGAAACTTACAGCTCAACTACCCAAAAGTTAAGGGTGTTTACCCGCGCTATTAGTTTGTCATTACTTGCGCGTTTGTTAACGCACGATGATGGCATACCAGTTCGCAGCCTCGCAGCCCAACTGCTGGTAGAAACCAAAAGGAGATTGAAAAGTATGACGACGAATATCCAACCACTACATGACCGCGTAATCGTGAAACGCATCGATGAAGGCGAGCAAGCGCGTGGCGGCATCATCATTCCCGACTCAGCGAAAGAGAGATCTCAGGAAGGTGAGGTCATAGCCGCCGGGCTCGGCAAATATCGCGAAGATGGCTCGCGCCAGCCTCTGGATGTCAATGCAGGAGACCGCGTTCTGTTCGGCAAGTACGGTGGCTCAGAGATCAAAGTTAACGGCGAAGAGCTGTTGATTATGCGCGAGGACGAGATTCTGGGAATCATCACCCGCGCTGGTGCAGCCGCGGTCGGCAAAAAGGGCAAATAGGTTCTGGCATAACGCAAACTGACGTTTGCGAAATTTATGTTCCACAACCCGCAAACCATGCGTTTGCGTGGACACCTTTTAATAGGAGAGAAGAGATAAAGATTATGGCAAAGCAAATAGTTCATGGCGAAAAATCGCGAGCGGCAATTTTGCGGGGCGTGAATCAACTCGCCGATGCAGTGAAAATCACCCTTGGACCAAAGGGGCGCAACGTCGTTCTCGATAAGAAATACGGCAGTCCGACCATCACGAAAGACGGCGTGACAGTGGCGAAAGAAATCGAGCTGAAAGATACAACGGAGAATATGGGCGCGCAGATGGTGCGCGAAGTCGCTTCGAAGACCAGCGACGTTGCGGGCGACGGCACAACCACGGCGACCGTGCTCGCGCAGGCCATTTTCCGCGAGGGCGTAAAGACTGTGGCCGCGGGGGCAAACCCGATGGCCCTGAAACGCGGCATCGATAAAGCCGTCGAGCGCGCAACTCGAGAGATCAAGAAAATGTCGAAACCGGTCACTGGAGAGATGATCGCGCAGGTCGGCACGATTTCAGCAAATGGCGACCACAGTATCGGCGAGTTAATTGCCGAAGCGATGGGCAAGGTTGGTAAAGATGGCGTCATCACCGTCGAAGATTCGAAAACAATGGAGACGGCTTTGGAAGTTGTCGAAGGGATGCAGTTCGATCGCGGCTACCTTTCGCCCTACTTCGTCACTGACGCGGAAACGATGAAAGCCGTGCTCGAGAATCCGTTCATTCTGCTCAGCGAAAAAAAGATTTCGGCCATGAGAGACATGCTGCCCATTCTCGAGCAGGTTGCGAAGTTGGG
>DATEWS010000909.1:0-2110 GCA_035257785.1 Pyrinomonadaceae bacterium | reverse complement strand
AATCCAACAGCGGGGGCAAGCCCCTCTTCCGGACTTGTTCTATTTATTGCTTCGAGAATCCCTTTACAGCTCAGCGATCGGTTGTCTCTTTCTTCTCGTGGTTTGCTTCTTTCTTCTGTCGCAACCACTCGTCAATACTCTCACGAATAAACTCACCTATATCTTCAAACTCACGCGCTGACTTCTCCCAGAAGTCCTTAAACTTGCTCGAGTCAAACGCGAATCCATACGCGCGTCCAAAACCTCTCGCCGGCCCAAGCTCATCTTCGTAATACGCTGCGAGTTGGCGCGAGGCCATCGCAACAACAGTCAATGAACTGCCCGCTGCCAACGGTTCGAAGATCGTGCCGACACCCGGATCGAGCTCTTTCAGACGCATAAACACGCGATTGTACTGGTCCGTGCAGAACGCAGCGGCATCTTCCTTACCGCCGGTCCACTCTGACTGCAACGCCATGCGCGACGTGCGTCGCAACACATTGATCAATTTAACTAACTCTTTCTCTCGCTCCATAATCACTCCCCACTATTCACAAACTGTTACCGGCACACAACGGCCGCGCCACTTACGCCGTCCACGCCCGCGAAAATAAAAGCCACGCGCGAATGGAAACTCCGGCTCGTCAGCTTCAAAGAACGCAAGCAATTCGCGCGCTGCCATGCGCGTCACTTCCGGCGACGTGGATTCGCTCAACGGCGTGAACAACGGTTTGACTGCCGGTTCGAGGTCGCTTAGTCGAGCGAGTACGCGGTTGTATTGCGCGACGCAAAACTGCGTTGCATCCGGACCTGCTTTGGTCCAACCCGCGTAACCGGCCGCGCGCGCTATTCGTCGCAGCACGTTAAGCAGTTTCACTGTTTCTTGTTCCATCTTGTTCTCCTTCAACTTTCGCTCGCAACAGTTTCTTTCCATGATGAATGCGCCACTTCACTGTTGATAATGGCACTCCCATAAATGCAGCGATGCGCTCGAGTGGCATCTCATCGAGAAAACGCAGACGCAAGGGCATCGCGTAATCCGCCGGCAGACTATCGAGCGATTTGATCAGCGACTCGTCCCGCTCTTTCTCGGCGAGCGGCTTTGCCAGTGCTTCAATCTTTTCAAGCAGCGCCTCGTCCAGCGCCACACGCCTGCTCGAGTGCGCCGTTTCACTCTTGCTGAACCGCAAGGCTCGATGACGCGTTATCGCCGAAAGCCACGCCGGAAACCTGCGCGGCTCCTCGATGCCGGGCAGCGCTTTGAAGGCCAGCAGCAGCGCATCCTGCGCGACGTCCTCAGCGTCATCGGTCCCCACAATCGTCCTCGCCAGGCGCACCACGGCGGGCCTATATCGCACAACCAACTCCTCGAACGCGTCCAGATTGCCCAGAATCGCCTCGATTACGAGCAGTTCATCGGGCGATTCAGACCGTGTCATCATTTGTATAGAGACATTTTACGAACGAAAAGTTAGGTGGGTTTGTAGATTTATTTTTGCGGTATGATGTAGGCGGGAGGGTGAAGGCCCATGGGATCGAATGGAGACGTCGATTTTTACGAAGTGCTTCAGGTGAGTGACGCCGCTGAACCGGAGACTATCAATCGAGTCTATCGAATCTTCGCGCAGCGTTATCACCCTGACAATCGCGAGACTGGCAATGAGGCTCGTTTCCGCGAGATAACCGAGGCTTACCAGATTCTCTCCAATCCGGAGAAACGGGCGCAGTACGACGCCACGAATGAGAAGCGACGGCGCGACCGCTGGCGCGTTGTGTCGGAGGGCGCGACGTCGGAGAACAACTTCGAACTGGAGCAAGCGGTGCGTCTCACGGTGCTCGAGGCCTTGTATACGCAACGGCGCATCGAGCCGGGGAATCCGGGTATCTATTTACGTGAGCTCGAACGGATGGTCGGGCGACCACGTGAACATCTGGAGTTCACGCTTTGGTTTCTCAATCAGAAAAAATTGATCAACTCGGACGACTCGCGCATGTATCTCACTGCTGACGGCGCGGAATATCTTGAGGAAAGCTATCGCAGCAACCTCCACCGCAAACGCCTCCAATCCGGCACCGATTAATTAGTCGTGCTAACTAGAACAAGTCAGGAAGAGGGGCTTGCCCCCGCTCG
>DATEWS010000908.1:0-3151 GCA_035257785.1 Pyrinomonadaceae bacterium | reverse complement strand
GCCCGCCTGTTCTCGTGAACTGAAGACGTTTTGCGAGCTCTTGTTTTGGAGTGAACAAAAATGGCAACAGCATCTCGCTCGCTCGTCTCACGATTATCGATTGTTCAAAGCATGGCCGGCTGCGTGGCTCGAGCATTATCAACTGCAACGTTGCTTACGTTACGTGTTTGGGGCGGTGCTGGTATCGGCGAGTGTGCAACTCGTTCTGCTGCCGCTCATGATTGTCTACTTTCACCGGCTCTCCCTTGCGTCGTTGCTGCTGAATATCGTCGTGAGTGTTTTGCTGGCTGTGCTGGTGGCGGTCGCCCTCGCCGCTTTGCTACTCGCGCAAGTCAGCTTTGTAGCGTCAGCACCACTATTCAAACTTGCTGATGCGATCACGTGGGTTATGGTCCATAGTGTCGATCCGTTTTCCGGCCTCAACTTCAGGTTGCCGGAGTATTCAGGCTCAGCGGCATGGTTGTACGTACTTTACTACCTTCCGTTATTGCTGCTCGTCGCGTCGCTCTCAGATTGGCGACCGCTTGCACTCTCAAAACAAAAGCATCGCGTAGTTCTCCCGACTGCGGCGTTTCAAGTGCTGCTAACAGCGGTGCTGATCGTGCATCCACTCAGTAGCGCTCGCGCTGATGGAAAACTGCATATCGATTTCCTGGACGTCGGACAAGGCGACTCAGCCCTCGTAACCATGCCGGACGGAGCTACGCTGCTGGTCGATGGTGGCGGCAGCATAATCGACACGACACGCCGGATCGGCGAAACGGTAGTTTCCGAGTACCTATGGTGGCTGGGACTCGATCAAATCGATTACGTGCTCGTCACACACGCGGACGCGGATCATATCGATGGTCTAAACGACATTCTCAAAAACTTCACCGTTCGTAACGCGCTGATCGGACGCGCACCCGGAAATGATCCCGAGTTCGCGAAGTTTTCTGAAACACTCAAAGACACGAATACCCACGCTGAACTGCTTCACGCCGGCGACGTAATTCACTTTGGACAAGTGGAAATCAGCGTGTTGTGGCCACCAGCGGGTGGTGAGACTTCGACCAACAACGACTCGATCGTCCTGCGATTGACGTTCGGCGAACGCTCGATCCTGTTAACCGGCGACATCGAAAAGCCCGCTGAGAATGCTCTGTTACAGTCGTCGCAGGATTTGCACGCCGACGTGGTGAAGGCGCCACATCATGGCAGCAAGACATCCTCGACAGAAGACTTCGTTCGCGCGACTGCGCCTCAGTTCGCCATTATCTCCGTCGGCCGGCACTCAATGTTCGGTCATCCACACAAAGAAGTGGTCGAACGCTGGCAAACGCACGGCGCCGCCGTCCTCACTACCGGCGAATGCGGCACCATTACCATCACCACCGACGGCAAAGACCTAACGCTCAAGAGATTTATTTCAGCCACAGATTTACACAGATGAACACGGATTAATCCGCGTTTATTCGCGTCATTCGCGGCCAAAAGTGAAACCGTGCTTCTCCATGATCGCGCGGCCCTGGGGGCCAGTGAGGAAGGTTGCGAAGGCGCGTGCGGATTGTTCTTTCTTTGTCGTCTTCATGATCGCGAGACCCTGGTTGAGGGGCTGGTGCAACTCCTCGGGGATCAGTGACCAGCGGCCGTGGCTCTCTTTACTCAACGACAACGCCACAATCGCAACTTCGACGTTCCCCGTCTGCGCATACTGAAGCGTCTGGCGAATATTGTCGCCATAAACCAACTTCGGTTTGATTGACTCCCAGATGCCCGCACTCTCCAATGCCTGCCGCGCTGCCAGACCGTAAGGCGCATGATCCGGATTCGCGATCGCGATGCGCGTTACTTCGGGTCGCGCGAGATCTTTAATGCCTTCGAGTCGCAACGTACTGTCGCTCGGGGTCCACAACGTGATGCGACCACGCGCGTAAATCGCTTTGCTGTCCGGAATGATAAGCCCCTTCTGGTCCAACTCGTCGATATAAGTCATGCTCGCTGCCGCAAACAGATCCATCGGCGCGCCATTCTCGATCTGACGCGTGAGCATGCCAGTCGAGCCGAACACAAAGACGACTTTAGTTTTGTAAGTGGATTCGAATGCGCGCCCAAGCTCTTCGAACGCCGGGGTGAGGTCAGAAGCTGCTGCGACGGTTATTTCGTCGGAGGGCGAGGTGATAGGAATGGTCGCCGAACGATCTTTGCACGCGGTGGCCCACACGAGCGTCAGGAGTAACGCCGCGAGCAGCGCCAACCGCGCCTCAGGTCGGACAATCATTGGGAGTGTAAACGTCTACCTGCGAACTACCCACCTTGTAAGTTTTTAGAACACCGAGCGGCGGCGCATAGACATGGATCGTGATGAGATCCTGTCCACTGACTTCGGGATTACCAAGCTGATGAATGTCAGGCTTTGCGGCGCCGGTGATCGTGCCCGTTGGGCACTCGCGACCGGCGTCGTAACACAAACCCTTCTCTGAGTCGAACGCGAAATTAGTTTCCCACATCAAGCCCTGCTGCACACGAACAACTCCATGCGAGCCGTTGTGATCGTGAATCGGTGTCTGCTGGCCTGGGCGCCAGCAGATCACCAGCATCTCGACCGCGGCGTTACGACAAACGCGATGGCGCCAGTAATTGCCCTCTTTGAACCCGAGGTACGGCTGAAGATCTTGATCAAAGATTTCGACACTTGCGAGCCACGAGTTCAACTCTTCAAGTGACGGCGGAGCAGTCTGGCTGTTCAGACGTTCAACCAGTTCGGAAAACGTGATTGAACTGCCATCGAGCGGTTTAGTGGGAATGGGAGTTTCAGTATTTATTAGTGTCGACAAGAGATGAAAGGCTCCGAAGTTCTTATATGCGTTTACATATCGTGAGTCAAGGAGCGCGCAGTAAAATTCGCAGATCGCGGACGTTTGTACCGGTGGGGCCGGTGACGATCAGATCACCGAGACGTTCGAAGAAGCTGTAAGAGTCGCTGCGCGCGAGATATTCATGCGCGGTGAGACCGAGATCTTGAGCGCGTTGGATGGTCGTTTCATCGGCGATTGCGCCGGCAGCGGGACTGTTGCCGTCGATGCCGTCAGTGCCGGCGCTCAGGATTACGACCGGTGAACGCGCGTTAGCGACGCCGATCGCGCAGCGCAGGACAGTTTCGAGGTTGCGG
>DATEWS010000907.1:0-4079 GCA_035257785.1 Pyrinomonadaceae bacterium | reverse complement strand
AAATTCCCGGCCGGTTGGAGAGCGCCGAAACCGTATCTGCGCATCACGCCGCAGCCAAACAAACCGGCAGCCCAGGCCGACTCGTCGGCCAAGAGCGCGTCGTAATCGCGCGTAGAGAACAGGAGCAGGAGCAGTCCTCAGGAGCAGGCTGCTTCCTGCCTTCTGGTTCCTGCCTCGGCTTTCTGCCTCCTGCCCTGTTTCATGACGCTTCCTCCCCAAACACAACTCGGACGCTACCAGATTCGCTCGCTTCTCGGCGCGGGTGGCATGGGTGAAGTCTACCTCGCGCAGGACACGAGCCTGAATCGTAAAGTCGCCCTTAAAGTCCTGCCTGCCGAGCTCGCGTCGAATCAGGATCGGATGCGACGTTTCAAACAGGAAGCGACGTCGGCTGCGTCTCTCAATCATCCAAACATCGCGCACATCTACGAGATCGGTGAAGCAAACGGCTTCAACTTTATCGCGATGGAGTACGTCGATGGCCTGACGTTGCGCGACAAAATTCGCAACGAAGACGAAGAACTCTCGAAGCTACTGCGGGTGCTGCAACACGTTGCGGAAGGGCTCGCGAAAGCTCACGATGCGGGCATTATTCATCGCGACCTCAAGCTCGACAACATCATGATCACGTCCGATGGTCATGCGAAGATCCTCGACTTCGGTTTGGCCAAACTGATCGAACCGCCAACGAGCTCGAGCTCAGGCAGCGAAGAACCGACGATCCTGCAACAGCATTCAACTCCCGGATTGATCCTCGGCACGATGGGTTACATGTCGCCCGAACAGGCGCAAGGCAAGACGAAAGAGATCGATCACCGTTCCGACATCTTTTCGTTTGGCTGCATTCTCTTTGAGGTCATCACGGGACGAAAAGCTTTTTCCGGCCAGGATCAGATCGACGTTCTCAACAAGATCATTCGCGAACCGGTTGCCTCGCTGGCGACTTACAACCCCGCCGCGCCCGCCGATTTGCAACGCATCGTGCGTCGCTGTCTCGCGAAAGATCCCGAGCAGCGTTACCAGGACATCAAGGACGTCGCGATTGAGTTGAAAGAAGTTCGACGCGAGTTACAGGAACGAGGTTTTAATACGACTGTACCGCCTGTCGCACCGGCGAGTAGTGAAGCGCAGACGGTTTTGAACTCAGACACGACGCGGGTGCAGTCGCAGCCTCGCACGACTGATTCGCCAGTCTCAGGTGCAACTCGCGCGTCGAGCGCGGAGTTCATTGTTAGTGAGATCAAGCGACACAAGACGGCCGCCTTAATCGGTACCGCGCTCGTGTTAATCATCGGTATAGCGGCGACGTTTGGAATCCGCTCTTATCTCCATGCAAGGAACACGGAGATCGCAGTTGAATCAATCGCCGTCGTTCCATTCATGAATCAGGACCAGGATCCGAACTCTGAATGGATCTCCGATGGCCTAACCGAAAGCATCATCAACAACCTGACGCAACTGCCAAACTTGAAAGTAATCGCGCGTAGTTCAGTCTTTCGTTACAAAGGAAGAGAAACTGATCCCATCGCGGTTGGCAAAGAGCTCGGCGTGCGAGCCGTGTTAACAGGGCGCTTAATGCATCGCGGCGATACCATGCTGATCAGTGCCGAGTTGATCGACATTCGCGATAACAAACAACTCTGGGGTGACAAGTACGAACGAAAACTCGCCGACATGCTTTCAGTGCAACGCGAGATCGCGCGCGAGATCACCAACAACCTGCGACCGACACTCTCGGGCGTCGATCAGTCGCGGATGGACAAGCAGTACACTGCCAACGCGGAGGCTTTTCAACTCTATCTGAAAGGCCGCTTCTACTGGAACAAACGGACGGCGCCGGATCTGCAACGCGCGATCCCTTTCTTTCAACAGGCGATCGAGAAGGATCCAAACTACGCGCTCGCGTACAGCGGTCTCGCCGATAACTACGCTTTAATCCCAGCGTACACAACTGAACCGGCGCGACAGGTGATGCCGAAAGCAAAAGAAGCGGCTTTGAAAGCGCTTGCGCTCGACGACAAGCTCGCCGAAGCACATGCCTCGCTCGGTCAAATCACGGCTTATTACGATTACGACTTTGTCACCGCGGAGCGAGAGTATCGCCGCGCCATCGAACTCAATCCAAACTACGCACCGGCGCACCAGTGGCTGGCCGAACATCTGGCTGCGACGAGGCGAAACGACGAAGCGCTGGCAGAGATTCGTCGCGCACTCGAACTCGATCCGATGTCGGTGATCATGAATCGCATCTATGCGGATATTCTGGTTGATGGTCGAAGGTTCGATGAAGCAATTCAGCAATATCACCGAGCGCTCGAACTCGAACCAAACTTTCCTACGTCGCACTATTTCCTCGGCCGCGCTTACGAGGCGAAGGGCATGTACGATGAGGCGGTCAGGGAGTACACCAACGCTTCAGCGCTCGGCACTGTGTTGAAAGAGATCCCGGCGAAAGCGCATGACATCTTCAAAAAGTCAGGCTGGAAAGCTTATGTCGAGTTCAACCTTCAGCAACTGGTAGAGAACGCTGCAGAGCGCCGGTTTCCGCCTTTTGTAGTCGCAACTTTCTACGCCAAGGTGGGCCGCAACGACGAAGCTATTACCTGGTTGGAGAGAGGTTATGAGGAACGCGATTTTCGCATGACGCTGCTCAGCGTTGCGTTCGAGTTTGACAGTTTGCGCAGTGATCCCCGGTTCAAAGAGTTAGTGCGACGAATGGGATTGCCTGAGTAAACCTAACGGTTGTACACCTCGGTTGCGTCCATCGACCGCACGTAACGTTCAAACTCTTCCAGGTCCTCGTCACCAAAAATCATACCTGGAACGTCGTTGATCATGACGTAAGTTGGGATCGCGGTTTTGATCTCGAAACCGACGTCAGCATCTGCGTTACATTTGTGCGGACACATCCAGTAGTCAAACCTCGCAGTCGGCGCTGATGGACCATCGACCGCAACTGCAAAAGGCTCCCACCGCTTATTGCAGCTATCACACTGGAGCACAGGCAGCCAGCCATTGAGACTAACGCCTGCTTGTTTGAGGGCAATTTCCAGCTTATCTCTGTTCATGATTGTCTGCTTCTATGTCATTGTTTTGGGAAAGTCAAGGATTAGCCTAAAATTGCGGTAATCATGAAGTTAATCCTGTGTCTTATGCTGCTGTTGCTTGTCCAACAGGACGATGTTATTCGCACTGAAACTGACGTCACGAACCTGCCTTTCACGGCCATGGACAAACAGCACCGCTTCATCACCACGCTGCGCGCCGAAGATCTGCGCGTGCTCGAAGATGGCGTGCCGCAACAGCTTTTTACTTTCCAGCGCGAGACCGATCGACCTCTGGCGATCGCGTTCTTAATCGACGTCAGTCGTTCGCAGGAGGTTACGCTTCCGGATGAGAAAGCAGCGGCACGGTCGTTTATCGAGAAGGTGGTCCAGTCAAACAAAGATCAGGTTGCGATCATTCCGTTTACGGGCCTTGCTTATCTCGAACAACCGATGACGCGCGACATACTGAGTGTCTACCGCGTACTCGAGCGCATCGATGTCGCGGTGCCGTCGTATCTCGGCGCGGGTCGGCCGTTAACTGGAATACCTACTGGTCCAGGTTTGCCCGCGCCGCCCGAAGAGGGAACTACTGCGATCTGGGACGCAGTGGCATTGACGTCCACCAATGTAATGGAGAAAGCTCCGGGCCTCAGGCGACGTGCGATCATCCTCTTGACGGATGGCCTCAACACCACCGGACGATTGGACCAGAAGCAGGCAATCAATCGCGCGCTCGCGGCTGAGACGGTAATTTACGGGATCGGTATCGGTAACAAACGCGACGGAATCGATCGTGATGCAATTCGTGATGTAGCCGAGCGAACCGGTGGACGCGCCTTTTTTCCTGATAAGAAATTCGACTTGAACGCGGCGTTTGCGGAGATCGAACGCGAGCTCCGCACACAGTACCTAATCGCTTATTCCTCAACCAATAAGAAGCGCGACGGCGCCTATCGCAAGATCACAATCGAGATCACAAACCCCGACCTCCGCAAAGACAAACTCGAACTCCGCCACCGTCCTGGCTACTAC
>DATEWS010000906.1:0-7676 GCA_035257785.1 Pyrinomonadaceae bacterium | reverse complement strand
TTTCACGCAACGGCGCAGCGGCGCAACGTTGACTTTCGCTGCGCCGTTGCGCCGTTGCGTGAACTTATTCTCCGAAACACTGATCAATCTGCAACTCCAGGATCTTGGCTTCCGAAAAGTTTTCGAGTTTGGGGAAGTAGGCGGCGGTGCGATCGAGGGCGTCGCGTGGGATTAAACCCACGATCTCGGCGCTCTCGATCTTCGCTCCGATTCGATCGGCTTCACGCGCGATCGCGTCGTAGACCTCGGTCATTCCCGACACCTTGTAATTAACCAGATTCATCGACACCTGGACCAGGCCGCGCGTCTGCAACCGAAAGCCTAACGCTTTGACAAACGGCAGACCACCGTTGCGTGCTCTGATCGTTCGCGCGATCTGTCGCGCCACAGCGATGTCTTCACTGCGCAGGATCACGTTGAATGCGATCAGGATCGGTCGTGCGCCGACGGCAATCGCACCAGCAGAATCGTGGACCTGGGCCAAACCTTCATCCGGCACACGACTCGTGATCTCTTCGCGTAGTAATTCAAGCGCACCGCGACGCACGTCTTCGAGGTTCATACGCTCTGGTCGCTTCGCAGCCCGCTCGTAAAAGTAAACAGGGATTCCGAGTTCACGCGCGATCGCAGCGCCCGCATCGTGCGCGAGTCTGACGCAATCGTCCATCGTTACGTTGCGAATCGGAACAAACGGCAGCACATCAGTCGCGCCGAGTCGCGGATGTTCACCCTGGTGCACGCGCATGTCGATAAGCTCGGAAGCCCTCCGCACCGCATTCACCGCGGCTTCAACCACTCGTTCCGGCGCGGCTACAAAAGTTATGACGGAACGGTTGTGATCGGGATCGATATGCGTGTCGAGCACACATGCTGACTCCACCCCGGCAATCGCTTCGGCGATGGATCGAATCGTTTCGGGCCTCCGGCCCTCGCTGAAGTTTGGAACGCATTCGACGAGTTGCATGCGATTATGTATCCACAAATTACGCAGTTATTGTATCTTCTTTCTGTGCCGATCGATCGCTTCATCACTCAACGCAAGAACGCCTGGCAGCGACTCGAGGACCTGCTCAAACTACTCGATACCGCAAGCTTGAGGCGTTTGCGGCGCGAAGAAGTGCGCGAACTGGGCCGCATCTATCGTCGCACGGCCTCGGATCTCGCAATCGCGCGCGCCGAATCGCGCGACCCTCGCCTGGTCAATTACCTGAACAGTCTCGTCATTCGCGCACACGGTCGCATCTATCGCGCGGAGTCGCATGGCTGGAAACGCATACTGCAATTCTTCACACGCGAGTTTCCACAAACTTTTCGTCGCACCTGGCGTTACACGTTGCTCTCATTCTCGGTCTTCATGGTCTTCGCGACTTTCGGCTTTGTAGCCACTCGTCTCGATCCGGAGTTTTCGGAACTTGTGGGCGTCGATCCCGCCGTTCGCGAGACCATTATCGAGACGAAGACACGCTGGTGGGAAACGCTGAACGATCAGAACCAGGTTGGCGCGAGCGCGATCATGACTAACAACATTCAGGTCACGATCTACACGTTCGCGTTTGGCGCCACTTTCGGAATCGGAACGCTTTACTTTCTTGCGCTGAACGGCGCCAACATCGCGTCAGTGCTGGCACTGACTTATCGCGCCGGCTTCGGAAACGATTTGGTGACGTTCATGGTGGGCCACGGTGTTATCGAACTGTCGTGCATCTTCATCGCAGGCGGCGCCGGCCTGTTGATTGGCAGCGCGATGGTCATGCCCGGAAACATGACGCGCGCAGACGCACTCAAAACGCGTGGCATGGAAGCAGTCCGTTTGATGATGGGAATTGCGGTGTTGCTGGTGGTGGCGGGAACTATTGAAGGTTTTATTTCGCCGGCGCCCATCGATCCGCGCATCAAATTCAGCATCGCAGCGCTCACGGGCATCGCGCTCTATTCTTATCTGCTACTCGTAGGACGTGACTAACTATAGGTCCGAGATGTCCTATGGACTTATAAGAGTCCTCGTTCCTTCACGCGCAAATATGTTTCCAACAACGCGGGCGCGAGGGCTGCGGCGGTGACGTCGAGCGCGAGACCGCCGATCGACTCGACCATCCGAAGCGCGGCTTCACGATGATAGATGATCTCTTCCGCCACTGACTGCGTGAACAACTCCTTGACTGACGAAGGCGTTCGCCGAACCACTGCCTTGAGATCTCGATCGGCGATCGTGACGACAAGCGGTAAATGTCGAGGCCGCAGTATGTGAAGCGATGTCAGCAGTTCTTTTGAACCTTCTTCGTCAACGAGGTCAGTCAATAAGACAACCAGCGATCGTCGTTTGCTGTTCGCAGCGATGAATTCGAACGCGTGCGGATACGAAGGCTCGATCATCTCAGGCTCGACGGCGTACAAAGCCTCAAGCGCGGCTTCGATGTGATCGTGTCCGCGACCTGGCGGCAGGTAGCTTTTGATTCTGCGTCCGAAAACGACGAGGCCGGAGTTGTCGCCGGCGCGCGCCGCGGCGGAAAAGAGTGCAAGTGTCGCGTGTACAGCTGAATCGAGTTTGGTTTCGTTTTCGATCCGCGCCGTCATCAAACGCCCTGCATCGAGTGCGATCAGGATTGTTTGATCGCGTTCGATCTGATACTGGCGCGTGGTTAGTTTTCCGCGTCTCGCAGTCGCGGTCCAGGAGATGTGTCGCAACTCATCGCCGCGAACGTAGTCGCGCATTGATTCGAATTCACGACCCTCGCCTCGCCACGATGTTTTGCGATGCGAAGAAACAACCGAACGCGCGCCGAGTGCTTTCAACTCTGCCTCACGCGCACGACGCAGGTTTGGATAAACCTTGACGGTGACTGGATCGACTACTTTCGTCTGGCACCATATTAGTTTGTATTTCGATCGGAAACGCAACGCCGTTTGGCCAAACTCGAACCGCCCGCGCCGCGGTGGCTTAACTCCGTAAATGAGCGTCGCAGTGCTTTGCGCGTCAACGTCAAGCCGACTTTCGCGCATTCCGTTCAAACTCATCTGCGGCGGATATTCGTCTTTCAACATCAACGAGACGTTACGATTAGACGCGTTTTGAATCTCGATTCGTACTTCCGTCTCAGCGCCCATCGCAAAGCGACTGCCGAACTCTCGCGAGATGACGAGGCCGTTCGGAAGGTGGCAAAAGCGCGACTCAGCGAAAGCCGCGCCGAGCAGCGCAACGTTGTAGGCGAGTGCAACCCAACGCAGCCACGGATACTCCCATGAGAACCACAAAGGGATTAGACCGAGTGCGATGAGAGCGTAGAAGAGCTTTGTGAAAACAAAACGCATCGAAACTTTTTTGCCGCAGATTTACGCAAACAAACGCGGATTAAAGCCGTGTTCATTCGTGTAGATTCGCGGCGTCTACCTCGGGACTTCCGAAGACTTCAGGATATCGGTGATAACCGCGTCGGCCGTCACTCCATCGAGCTCAGCCTCTGCACGCAAAGTCAGGCGATGACGAAGCACGGGCAGCGCAACGTCGCGAACGTCGTCGGGCGTTACAAAATCGCGACCGCGAATCGCCGCCAGCGCTTTTGAACACAGCAGTAACGCCACGGATGCGCGTGGGCTGGCGCCGTAGTGAATAAACGGATGCGCGCGCGTGCGTCGCACGAGATCGACGGCGTAGTACTGCACGCCCGGTTCCATGCGGGCTCGCGCCACTTCCGCACGACACTCGATGATCGCATTTGGATCGGATAGCGGCCGGATGTCGACCTGGTCCAGTCGCTTTGAGTTGAAGCCGTCGTTCCAACGCGCTAACACTTCTCGTTCGTCGGCTTCAGTCGGGTAACCCAACTGTATTTTCAGTTGGAAACGATCGAGCTGCGCTTCGGGTAGTGGATACGTGCCTTCGTATTCGATCGGATTCTCAGTCGCCAGCACAGTGAAGATCGATGGCAACGCGTACGCTTCGCCGTCGATAGTCACCTGCCGTTCTTCCATTGCTTCGAGCAGAGCGGCCTGCGTTTTCGGCGGCGTGCGGTTTATTTCGTCGGCGAGCAGGAGGTCCGTGAATATTGGACCACGCCGCAAATTGAAATTTGACGTCGCGATATTGAAGACGTTCGTGCCCGTGATGTCCGAAGGCATGAGATCGGGCGTAAATTGGATACGGCTGAAGGTTGCATTGATGATTCGCGACAGCGTCTTGACTGTCAGCGTCTTTGCCGTGCCGGGCACGCCTTCAACGAGGGCATGTCCTTCCGCCAGCAAGGCGATCAGGATCTGTTCGATCCCGTCGTCTTGTCCGACGATTACTTTTCTCAGTTCATTCCGAATGTGTTCGACAGTAGAGGCGACGGTCTCAGGCATTAGTTATCCGCGTTTAGGTAGTTTGTTAGAGCAAAAGGTCCGATAGGTCTTATAGGACCTATTTCAGAAAATCGTCAAATGTTTTCTGCTGCCTGGCGTTCGTCGCGCGCGCGCATGCCGACGCCAAGAGTCCTCTCGAGTTCGCGGAGACGCCGCACGAGATCGAGTGACTGGCGCCAGTTGATCTGCTCACCGTTGATTGCTTCCTCGCACTGGCGCATCAGTGTTTCGAGTTTACCGGCGTCGATTGTCGATCGGTCGGCGACTCGCCGCGCAATCTCCGATCGCGAGCTGTTGTAATCAATGCCTGCGTAACGAGCGAGAACTCGACGCGTGCGCGTGTAGATGTTTTCGATCGCAAGATCGAAAGCGCGCGAGCGCTCCTGCAACTCAGCCATCGAAGCAACAAACTCCAGGCTCGAACGGCGATCTGTTTGCGGCAACGGCAACGGACGTCCAAAGCGACGCGCGTTGGTCCAAACAATCAGCAGGATGACGAGACCGATCTGCGCCACGATTGCCAGCACCGGCGTGCCGGCAAAATAACCCGCCCACGGATTCTGCGAAATACCTTTGCCCTGGTGATATTCGTCAAACGCGATCAGTCCACCGCCGGCGGAAAGAGTGTTGATTGCGAGTTGCAGATTGTCGTTCAACCTGATGCCGCTGTTGCTAACGATATACGGATCGGCGAGTACCACGATTCTTCCCGCGCCGTAGGTGTAGTCAACAAGCAACGCTCCTTCTCTGTTGCCGATGTGAATGATCGGAGCGGAAGATGTTATCGCTTTGGGAGCAACTCGCGGTGCTGGTTCGTCTTCATCATCATCGAAATCGTCGTTCAGGACGTGCTCGGGTTTCTGCTCCTTCGGCGGTGGAATGACGCTCAATCGTGACGCAAAGCGCGACGGCATCACTGATTTGATCGTGTTCGTCAACAGTGTGGGTTGCACCGGTTTCAGTGCCGTTACACCCTTCGTCATTTGTTGCACGTCACCCGGATTATCCTCGAAAGTTGGGTAATCCCATTCACGTGCTCTCAAACTCCAACCTTCCGACTTTGGCGCGATGGCTTCGTCAATTTTGCGATCGATCAAAACCAAACGACCACCACGAGTAACCCAGTCGCGCAAGGCCTCTGCTTCGTTACCGGTGAACTCGATCTGCGTGCGGCCGATCACGACGAAGGTGTTGACTCGTTTGCCGCTTTCGCTGAAGAGTCGTTCCGGTGATTCACGCCAGCGCATGACTTTGTAACCCGCCTCGTTGAGAAAATCGTGCAGCGCTCGGGTGCCGGTTGGTCCGGAGTGATAAGTAGAACGATTCGGAAAAGTCTCCAAATCCTGCGTCTTCTCTTTTCTCACAAACGTTAGTGAGTTGAGAACGACGAGCAATCCAATGATCACTACGAACGTCAGAATGATGGTGATCCGCTGTCGCATCTTTAGCTGGTTCCGGCTTGTAACGCAGCGAGATAACCCGCACGAAAGTCTTGCCAGTCGTCAGACGTGGCTGGTTCGAGACCATACCAGCGACGTTCAAAAATATCGGTCAGTCCTCGCATCGTGGAGTGAAGCGGCGGAAGACTGCGAACTGCGTTCAGGTAATCGCGATTGGTTTTGTGTTGGGCCAGGCTGAGGAGCTTGCGATCGCCGAGCTCCACCAGCAGCGCGATGTAGGTCTTGCGAATTGCGCCACGAATGTCGCCGTTGCGCACCAGTGTTTCGGCTTGCGAAAGCAGATCTGTCGAAGTTGCTTCTGGCTCGAGTCGTTCACCGAGAACAATACGAGCTTCTTTCTTTTTGCGAGCTTTGGGACGGCGAGTTCGACCAAACCGCCGCAGCAAAGCGACGCCAACGTAAACCAAAACCCCCGCTGCGAGACCGACAACAACTACTTCGACGATGAGAACAACCCAATCGAGGCGGCCCGGAGTAACTCCGCGTGGCTTGGGAAGAAAACTCAGTAACCAGCGTACAAAATCCTGAATCAAACGAAGAAGTGCGTTCGAACCACGTGGACCAGTCGCGTATTCGGGACGCGCCAGAATACTTTCGAGTCTGCTCTTTGCCTGATCTTTCGTCTCGCCCGTCGGAGCGGCTGCGCTACGTTCCGAGATTCGTCTGTCCAGCGCCTGAAGCGTTTCCTTCACTTCGTTGATCTTTTTGAGCTGATCTTCAACTGGTAATGACTTCAGATCTTCGAGAGTTTTATGGAGTGATGAATTGTCGACTTCGTAAACGTCGCCGTTCTCTTCAACCGTGAAGTGTTCGGGCAAGGCAACGCGCACCGCATCGATTGTTTGAGTTAAACGATTTTTGAAATCGGCTTCAGTTTCGTTTTCGTCGACTTGCACGAGCGTGTCGAGAGCAGTGATGGCTTGTTTGATCTTGTGCTGGTATTCAGTTAACGAGATCGCCGAAGCAGTTGTGGGAAACACAAACAACATAAACCCGATCACGATCACACTCGCGAGGGCGCGACACTGGAATGTTTTCGCGAATGAAGACATGGAGTTAACTGAGATTCAGGACTCGACCCGAAGACATCGGCGGACCCGGGGGCGGCGGTCGCCGCTCAAGCGAATGGAGCGCGGTTCCGAGTGGCGATGAAACGTTGACGTCGGGAAGTTCTCCAAGCTGTCGCGCGGCCATGAGTTCGATATCGTAACCTTCGTGCCTGACTCGCTCATCCACGTACAGCAGCGAAAGCCCGAGCATCCAAACCGGCGTCAGCACGATCGAACTTAGTGGTCCAAGTACGCTGTAGGCAACCGCATACCACGCCGGCCACTGCGCTGAGTTCCATGGATTAACGCCATGAAGATAACCATACCAACCGAGTGGAATCGCGAGAATCATCAACGCTGAGTAGGTGGCGAAAGTGGTGAACACCGTCATCGCCATCAAGCGTCGCACGTTTCCACGCGCCAAAGAGAAGCTACGTCCGACCGCGGCAAAGACGCTTTTGCCTTCGACCAGCATCACCTGCGGCACATATGCGACACGGCCCACGATGAGAAAGAAGATCCACAATCCCAGGATCGTCGCGATCAGGGTTCCGATCAGAATCACAACAGGCATCGCCCACGGAACAACTGTGCCTAAGAGCACGGAGATTAAAATAAAAAACAACATCACGAGGTACGCGCCCATAAACGCGGCCATCGAAGACGCGTTGATCCACACGAGGACGATCGTCGAAGCGCCGAGAAGTCCCCAGAAGCGAGCTTTGACGGCGGTGTAAGTGGCGCGCGCGGTGACGGGTTCGTTGCGAAGCAGATGGGCCACGAGCGTGCGCGTTGCGCCTCCCATCACGACCAGCATAAAAAGATAACC